>DAOTYR010000579.1:0-12478 GCA_034434655.1 Chloroflexaceae bacterium | reverse complement strand
CACAAGTTTTACGTGCTATATTTTGAAGTGTTAAGGAATTACATTGCTGCAACAGGAGCAAAGGTTATGAGTCTACAACCGGATAGCTCCTCGGCCGACCTGGGTTCCACCGAGCTTGAGGCCTACACCCTCCTCCGCCAGGTCAATTCGATGATGGACATCTACAATCGCTATGACTTGCGCAGCGAAGATTTGACTGTTCCTCAGTTCATGATCCTCAATTATGCCACGCCCGAGGGCGTGCCGCTGAGCGAGATCAGCGCGCGCATGCTCTGTGACAATAGCAACTTGACCGGGATTGTCGATCGCCTCATCAGCAAGGGCTACGTCCAGCGTCGCAACGATCCGCAGGATCGGCGCGTCAGCCTGATCTGCATCACCCCCGAAGGCGCCGATAAGCTCCGGCGCATCAAGCCCCGCCATCACGCCCGTGTCAGCCGCCGTATGCGCACCCTCTCCCAGACCCAGGTCCAGGAGTTGCGCGATCTGCTGCAGCAACTCTTTCAGGGATTGCGCGAACGCCCCTCTGACGACGACCCTTCTGAGTCACGCTAACGTGAACATGGGGGAACCAGGTTCCCCCACACCCCCATGTTCATCGGGTGTTGTGGGCCCCGACCATGGATATCTGAGGTGACCATCGTTCGCAGCGTTCAGCCCCCCTCCCAGGCTCCCCCCGCTGGGGGGAGGCGCCGGGTGCCCGCCCCCAGTGGGGGAGGATCAGGGCGGGGGCCGGCGCCGTGCCCGCGGCGCCGTGGCGCGGGCACGGCGCCCGCGCTCCCGGGCCATGTGCATCGCGGCGGTGTGCGCCATGCGCATGACCGTCTCACGTGAACATAGGCCCCAGAGGAATGGGGAACCCGGGTTTCCCCATTCCTCCGCCCACGGGAGGGCCTGGCCCTCACGCAGGGGTCTGGGGAAACCCGGTTTCCCCAGACCCCACCCGGTGGGAGGGTTTGGGAGGGCACAGCCCTCCCAGTCGGTGTGCGGCGCAGCCGCGTGGACAACGCTGACCTCAGGCGCTTTCCTGCCGCTGCAGTTGCTCGGCCCGCTGCCGCTGCACATAGAGCGGCGGCACGCCGTAGAAGGCCCGTTCCAGGTCGGTGACTGCCGGATCCACCGCCCCCAGCGACCAGCGTCCGTACTGTTTGAGGATCTGGGTGCCGAACCGTTGCGGCTTGCCGCTTGCCACCAGCCAGCGATCCCATGCCATCGCTTCCAACGTCCACGCCCGGGCTTCCCCCAGGCCCGCCGCGCGCCGGGCGAACATACGCGCCAGTCTAAAGTGCGCCACGCTTTCACCACAGAGCAGCACCCACGCGGCATGAAAGTTGTCGTGGGCGTTAACAATGTGGCCCTGCGCGTAGAGATCAATGACACGCTGGCAACGCTCGCGCATCCCGGCCAGGTCGGACGGGTCGGCCTGAGCTTCGAGGCTCTCGCGGGCCAGGCGTTCCAGTTCTTCGCTCGGGCCTTCGAGATTCGGCCCTTTCAACGCGTCATCATCCATCAGCGATCTCCCGGTGAGCAGTTGTGCCTTGCTCGCGGAGGTAGTGTACCACAGGGACGGCAGTCCGTGCCCCTGCTTCGAGCCAGGGATGATGCACCGTCCTGTTTCGGAGGCACGTCCAAACCTTTCAGGCGCAGCAGCAGGGCGCGCGAGAGACGAGGCGCGCGCGGCTGTTGCCGCGCCTGAGCGCTTGTTTTTGATGTCGCATCAACCCTGTGGTTGCACCCGAGGTCATCGCCCGCCGCCCACAGGCCCGGCAGAGCGCCAGGTAGCGCGCTCTGGCGGCATGGCCGAAACGATAGACACTGAGGGGCGCACCGCGGCGACCGCAGGACTGGCAGGCCCCCCCGGCGCGCAGTCGGGCCTGGAGGCGCCACGGCAGGTCCACATGGTCGAGCAGCAGGTGGAGGCTCAGGCCCAGGGCCAGCGGGCGCGCCGCCGGATAGGCCCCGGCCCAGGCCCACGCCAGCGGCAGGGCCAGCCAGGGAGTGTGCAGCCACGAACGTAGCGATCCATAGCGCGGGCGCGTGTCGCCAGCAGTGTAGCGCTGTCCACGGTAGCGATTGTAGCGGAGCGCCCCTACTACGCTCCAGTCGCCCGTGCGCAGGGCGTAGAGCACCAGGTGGTCGAGGTCAATCAGGGCGCCGGCCGCTACCAGGGCCGCCAGGCGTGTCGGGCGGCGCGGATACAGGGCCAGGCCCAGCGCCGATGAGGTGAGCAAGTGGGTGCGTAGATGCATGCCGGGGCCTCGCCAACCCCGCCCGATGGGAGGGGCTGGAAGGGCTTCGCCCTTCCAGAACGTCATTGACACCTGTGGCATGGTTCAAAACCTGCGGTTTGCGCTTGACACTCTGGCGGGGAGATGTGGAGGGGCCTGGCCCCTCCACAACCTCCCCCCTGGTTCCGTGTCGAGGCAAACGGTCACGTGCGTTTGAACCATGCCTGGTATTATTTACAGGAGTTACGCGGTCGCCTCCCGGCGGGGAGGGGTGGAGGGCCGCAGGCCCTCCACCAACCGGTTGGTGCCCGCCCGCGGCGGGAGGGCCGTGGGGGTTGCGCCAGGCCGCCTGGCCGCCGCGGGCGGGAACAGGGGTATGCGGGGAGGCGAAGCCTCCCCGCACCCCTCCACCGCGTACGTCCTGTTATTTACTAGTACTCATCGTCCTCCAGGTCTTCCTCCTCGTCGAACCTCAGGAACGGACCAGAGCGGTCGTAGCGTTCAAAGAAGGCGTAGTTCACATTCGCCACGCCGGGCCGTCCGCCGCCGAGCAGGTACTGCCGCGCCGTCGCTGCCGGCGCCGCTGTTTGATCCACGCGCCCCGCCCGGTAGGCGGCCATCACCAGATGGTAACTGTCTTTGTCGCCCAGGTCGCTCAGCGCCATGACCGCGCCCGTGCTCACCGGCAGAGAGTGGTCCGCTTCCAGCCGGCGGCGCGCCTCGGCGATCACCGTGTCACGCACCTCTGGCGCCCGGGTCGCCACGTATGACAGGCAGGCGACGGCGAGCGTGCGCGCCAGCCGCGGATGGGTTTCATCGTCGGCGTAGCTCAGGAGCACCGGCAGGGCGGGGGCGCCAACCCGCCCGATCATCTCCAGCGTCTCCTGGTTGTACAACTGTGACGGCACATCCGGTTCGCCCCACACCGGCGCCGGCAACCGTTCCAGCAGCGGCGCGATGATCGACACGTCGGGCAGTTCACCGAGCAGGCGCAGGGCATGGAGCGGGCCGAGCGTCGCCGGCATACGTTCGTGCAGATCCTCGATGCGGGTCGCCAGCGTGAGCAGTTCACTCCGCGCCGCCGGACCCAGGGCGAGGATCTGCTCGACCAGACGTTCGGACGGACGCAGCCCTGCCCGGCGCAACTGGCCCACCAGATGGGCAGGCGATGATTTTGCGGCCATAGCATGGTTCCTCCACCGCGATTATACCGTAACTTCAGCGGTCGGTCCTGCGGCCTGGAGCAAAGGGGCGAAACTACGCCGGTGCAGCGGGCAGGGGCCGTGGCGCGCCAGGGCGCGCCGGTGGGCGACGGTGCCATACCCCTTGTGCGCCGCGAAGCCGTAGACCGGATAGGCCCGGTGGGCAGTCTCCATCAACCGATCACGGGTCACTTTGGCCACGATCGAGGCGGCGGCAATGCTCAGGCTGCGCGCATCGCCCTTGACCAGCGCCTCCTGGCGCAGGGTCAGTTCAGGGAGCCGCAGCGCGTCAATCAGCGCGGCGTCGGGAAGGAAGGGCAGTTGCAGCAGGGCCGCAAGCATCGCCAGACGGGTGGCAGGCACGATGCCGAACGCGTCGATGAGATAGGCCGGAACGATCCCGATTCCCACTCCCAGGGCCGCGGCGCGCACCTGCGCATAGCGCTGCGCGCGCATGGCGGGCGTGAGTTGTTTCGAGTCATCAACCCCGGCGAGCAATTCGGGCTGTTGCAACGCTGCGTCACCCAGTACCACCGCGGCGGCCACCACCGGCCCGGCCCAGCAACCCCGTCCGGCCTCGTCGAGGCCGGCGATGCGGCGATGGCCCTGCGCCAGCAGCGCGCGTTCGTGCTCAGTGGTTGGCGGCATATTGAGATGGCTGATCAAGCGGCGCCGGTGATTCTTCCCGCTCGCCGATCAGGACCATGGCCTGGCTCGGCCCGACCCGCGCCCAGCGCCTGGTCAGCCGCATCCCGGCGATGCGCAGCGGCGTCGGTGGTGGCGCGGCCCGCGGATCGCGGTAGACCGGGGCGAGCAGGGCCAGGCGGTAGACCACGTCGATCGCGCGGGCGTAGATGCCGGGGTCCAGTTCAGCCGACGGGACGATCACCAGGCGGCCGCCGGGGGCCAGCACGCGATGGATCTCCTGGTGCGTTGCCGGATCGAGAATGTACTCGGATGGAAAGGTGGCGACCACGGTATCGAAGCGCGCCTCGGGGAAGGGCAGCGCCTGCGCGCGCGCCCGGGCCAGGCGTGGCGCGTGCCCGCGCCGGCGCAGGCGCCGGGCCGCGATGCGCGCCATCTGGGGGGAAGCGTCAACCCCGACCACTCCCGCGCGCGTGGCCAGGGCGAGTTGCAAGTGACCGGTTCCGAAGCCCAGCTCCAGCACCCGCCCGCGCGTCTCGGGCAGAGCGGCCCGTATCCAGCCGAACCACAACCCCCCCGACACCGCCCAGGCCACGGCGTCGAATGTCCAGGCGAATTCGCGGTAAAAATGATAAAAAACGCGCTCGATAAAACGGCGGTATAGGGCGATCATTCTTTCACATTAGACGTCCATGCGGCTCCGCCGCACACCGACGGGATGAACATCCTTCTTGGGAGGGTGCAGCCCTGCCAAACCCTCCCGCGGGCGGGGGGATGGGGAAACCCGGTTTCCCCATCCCCCTGCGCAAGGGCTGCGCGCTCACCTTCCCGGGGGCGGGGGGGTGGGGAAACCCGGTTTCCCCACCCCCCCGCCGAGGGTTTATTTTCACGTTAGAAGTTAGACATGGTTCGTAGGAGGTGTATCGTTGTGCCTGTTCATACCAGCCGTCCATGCGGCTCCGCCGCACAACGCCGCAATGAACATAAGGTTGTTCTTGGGAGGGCGCAGCCCTCCCAAACCCTCCCGCGGGTGGGGGAATGGGAAACCCGGTTTCCCCACGCCCCGTCACACGGGAGGGTTGGGGCGACGCCCTCCCAGGAACAACCTCTGTGCCCCCCATTGGTATGCGGCATAGCCGCATGGGGGCCTGTCATGGTCAACTCCGCCGCTCTTTGATGCGCGCGGCCTTACCCGAGCGCCCGCGCAGGTAGTAGAGCTTGGCGCGGCGCACCTTGCCGCGGCGGATGACCTTGATTGAGTCCAGGCGCGGGGCGTGGAGCAGGAAGGTGCGTTCGACGCCGATGCCGTGCGAGGCGATGCGGCGCACGGTAAAGTTCTCGTTGATGCCCCCGCTGCGGCGGCGGATCACCACACCCTCGAACTCCTGGATACGCTCGCGGTTCCCTTCCACCACCTTCACCCCCACGCGCACCGTATCGCCCACGCGGAACTCGGGGATGTCCTGCTTCATCTGGCGCTGGGCCAGTTCCATCAAAATCTGATCCGACATCGCCGGATGCTCCTTCATACAGGGCCAGGGCCAGGCGCCCGAACGCCCTCGGGACTGGCGGGCCGCTCCGCTGACACAAGAAATCTGGCAGGCACGCATGCTACCTGCCAGACCGGCTACTGCCGCGCAGTATAGCACAGCCCGTGGCGACCAGCAAGCGCGGCGCGCCGGGAACTGTTCACACCCGGGGCAACCCACGCGCCTGGGAGCGCGAGCGTCCCGCCCTGGTCGCGTCTCCGCGGGCAAGCTGCCCGCGCTCCCACATGTGAACACGTACCGCGCCGGGGTAGGGGCTACGTCAAAACCTGCGGTTTGCGCTTGACCGTCTGGCGAGGAGGTGTGGAGGGGCCAGGCCCCTCCACAACCTCCCCCGTGGTCCCGTGTCGAGGCAAACGGTCACGTGCGTTCGAACCATGCCTGATTCTCATAACGCCTCGGCCCACTGCGCGAGGCTCGCCAGACTGGCTTTTTCATCCAAACCACAGGCGCCCGAGATTGTGCAGGATTACCGTAGCCGCAACCGAGGACCGAGATTAAGATGATATGAAAGGTTCCGCCGGAGTTTCGCTCACCTGACCCCAGGCAGGAGATTATCGCATCGTGGCGCTCAAGGCACACGATGTGTCCGACTTTGCGACGGCGCACCGAGTCGACACGATCGGTTCACCCCAGCTTGCCCCAGCAATGCCCGCCAGCGCAGCCGCCTCCCCGGCGGTTAGCTGGCTCTTGCCCGTTGAACCGCTGTTCCTCTGGCTGACACCTGGCGGCGCAGCCCAGCTCTGCCCACGCCCGTAAGACCACGTTCGTCTGTTGCCACAAGGAGACCAGTGTTATGAGCATGACCGCGAAGGACGTCCTGAAACTCATCAAAGACAACGGCATTCAGATCGTTGACACGCGCTTTACCGACCTGTTCGGCGGATGGCAGCACTACTCGATCCCCGCCTCGCGTCTGAGCGAGGACATGTTCGAGGATGGGCTGGGCTTCGATGGCTCGTCGATCAAGGGCTTCCAGGTGATCAATGAGAGCGACATGCTCATGGTTCCCGATCCGAACTCGGCCTTCATTGATCCCACGCTCACGGTGCCGACCCTGGTGCTGATCTGCGACATCATCGACCCGATCACCCGGCAGCCCTACTCGCGCGATCCGCGCACGGTGGCCCACAAAGCCGAGGCCTATCTGAAGAGCACCGGCATCGCCGACACGGCCTACTTCGGCCCTGAAGCCGAGTTCTTCCTCTTCAGCGATGTGCGCTTCAGCCAGGCCGCGGACCACGGCTTCTACTTCATCGACAGCCCCGAGGCGGTCTGGAACACCGGCGCCGAGGTCGAGGGGGGCAACAAGGGCTACCGCATCCGCCACAAGGAGGGCTACTTCCCCGTTCCGCCCACCGACACGCTGCAGGACATCCGCTCGGAGATGATCCTGAAGATGATGCAGATCGGCATTGACATCGAACTGCACCACCACGAGGTGGCCACGGCCGGCCAGTGCGAGATCGATATGCGTTTCGACTCGCTGGTGAATATGGCCGACAAACTGCAAAAGTACAAGTATATCGTGCGGAACGTGGCCCGCGCCCACGGGCTGACCGCCACCTTCATGCCCAAGCCGATCTTCGGCGATAACGGCTCGGGGATGCATACCCACCAGAGCCTATGGAAGGACGGCGAGCCGCTGTTCTTCGACGAGGCGCGTTACGCGCTGCTGTCCGAGATGGCGGAGTACTACATCGGCGGCATCCTGCACCATGCCCCGGCGCTGCTGGCGATTTGCGCGCCGACCACCAACAGCTATCGCCGCCTGGTGCCGGGCTTCGAGGCGCCGATCAATCTGGTGTACTCGGTGCGCAACCGCTCGGCGGCCATTCGTATTCCGACCTACTCCTCCTCGCCGAAGTCGCGCCGCATCGAGTTCCGCGCCCCTGACGGTATGTGCAACCCGTATCTGGCCTTCGCGGCGATGTTGATGGCCGGTCTCGACGGTATTCAGAACAAGATCGCCCCGCCGAAGCCGCTCGATGTGGACATCTACGAACTCTCGCCCGAGGAGAAGGCCGACATTCGCGGCACCCCCGGCTCGCTCGGCGAAGCCCTCGATGCCCTGGAGTCCGACCATGCCTTCCTGTTGAAGGGCAACGTCTTTACCGAGGACGTGATCGCCAACTACATCGAAGGGAAGCGCAAAGAGGCGGTCGCGATCGCTCTCCGCCCGCATCCCTACGAGTTCATGATGTACTACGATGCCTGATGGCAACGGATAGTCGCTCAGGGCCAGCACAGGCACGCGGAGGGACCACCGGCGCTCCGGCGTTTTTCTGCACAGCAGGGGCGTGGGGAAACCTGGTTTCCCCACGCCCCTTGCTCATGGAAGGGCGCCGCCCTCCCAGGGGTTCCCAACCTTCCCCGCTGAGGAGAGGGCGTAGGGAACCCCGGGTTCCCCACCTTCTGCAGAGCTATGGCCGCGTGCGCGGGGGGCGCGCGCGGGCGCCGGCGAGAATGAAGACGGCCAGCAGCGCCGTCGTCAGACCGACGTACATCGCCGCGGTGTCGGTCGCCATCAGGCCGGCAAGCACAAAGCTGCCGAAGCCCGGCGTCATCCACGCCACCCAGCTACAAATCATCATGCCCCGGCGTTCATTAACGCTCAACCGGGGCAAGTCCTGCAACAACAGGATGGTCGCCGCCCATCCCAGCAGAGCCAGAAAGAACCCCGGAACCTGCATCAAGATCTCCATCTCGCGCCTCCACGTGCGTCATTGCCGTGTCGTTGGCCCCATCCTAGCAAAGCTCCTGTATATTTTCAACAACTCAAGGGTTGTAATTTATGTACTATTTGCACAAATCGCGAGGGATGATGGCGCCAGGCGGAGCAACGCTGGAACGGCGCCGCGCTTCCAGGCCCTCCTGGCAGGGGTGCGGGGAACCCCGGGTTCCCCGCACCCCCCCTGCGTGCGGGCTTTGCCTGCCCACACTCGCCCACCGGGTGAGGGGATGGGGAAACCCGGTTTCCCCACACCCCTCTCCGAGGGCTTATGTTCACATCAGCCGTCCATGCGGCTGCGCTGCACAACGCCGCAATGAACATAAGTTTGTTTCTGGGAGGGCGCAGCCCTCCCAGACCCTCCCGCGGGTGGGGGCATGGGGAAACCGGGTTTCCCCATCCCCCTGCGGGGCGGGGGCGTGGGGAAACCCGGTTTCCCCACACCCCTCTCCGAGGGCTTATGTTCAAATCAGGACATGTGTGCTATACTGCTGGCAGGCGCAGACGTGGAGGCCAGGCCCATGATCCAGGTGGAACCCGACATCCAGCAGAAGCTGGCCATTCTCGGCGCTGAGGCCGCCGATGAGGTGACCGACGTGCCCGCGACCCGGAGCATTCAGCAGGGCATCAGGCATGCCACCGGCTTCATCTACAACGCCAGGCAGGAAGGCGGTGGCACGACCCGGCTCTTCAAGGTGCTGCAGACCAACGCCTGCCGCTTTGCCTGCGCCTACT
This sequence comes from Chloroflexaceae bacterium, assembly GCA_034434655.1. Classification (GTDB taxonomy): domain Bacteria; phylum Chloroflexota; class Chloroflexia; order Chloroflexales; family Chloroflexaceae; genus JACAEO01. The sequence continues at coordinate 3,390 of DAOTYR010000579.1, read as the reverse complement.
GCTTTACCAGTTGCGCTATTCGCCGCCGGCGCACCACCTTCCGGCCCGATGAACTGGCGACGACCTTCGTGGTCCTGAACCGGCAGCAGCGCGTTGACGGGCTGTTCCTCTCCTCCGGCATCGTGCCTGACGCGGATACGACCATGGAGAAGATGCTCGCCACGGTTGAGCGACTGCGCTTCAAGGAGGGCTATACCGGCTACATACACCTCAAGCTGATTCCGGGGGCATCCTTCGGGTACATCGAGCGCGCCGTGGAACTGGCCGACCGGGTCAGCCTGAACCTGGAAGCGCCGAACCCGGAGCGCCTGGCCCTGCTCGCGCCCGACAAGGAGTTTATCGAGAGCATGTGGGGGCGCATGCGCTGGGCCAGTGAGGTGATGCGCCGCGCGCGCCAGGAAGGGCGCCGGGCCGCCCGCAGTCTCACCACGCAGTTTGTCGTCGGGGCCGCCGGTGAGAGCGACCGCGAGTTGCTGGAAACCGTGCAACGCGCCCGCCGCGAGCTGGGGTTGTGGCGCGCCTACTTCAGCGCTTTTCATCCGATCGAGCGTTCCCCCCTGGCCAGCCAGCCCGCCGAGGACCCCGCCCGCGCCCTGCGCCTGTACCAGGCCGACTTTATGCTGCGCGATTATGGTTTCCGCTACGACGAGCTCCCTTTTGACGCGCAGGGCCTGCTGCCCCGCGACAAGACGCCGAAAGAGGCCTGGGCCGAGCAGCATCTGCGCGAGCCGATCGAGATCAACCGCGCCCCGCGCCAGCTCCTCTTGCGCATCCCCGGTATCGGCCCGCAGAGCGCGGACAGGATCATTGCCGCCCGACGCAAGGCCCGCCTGCGCGACCTCTCCCAACTCAGGGCCCTCGGTGTGACCACCGGCCGGGCCACCCCCTATGTTCTGCTCGATGGGCGCCGCCCGGCCCTGCAGCTCCGGCTGTGGTAGGAAGGAAGCGGTTTTGCCCGGGAGGGCTGCGCTCGGGCCCGCCCACGTTCGCTGGATCATCCCTCCGGCGGGCGCCGCGGGCGTCCCCCCGGATCAGCAACAACTAGCCTTTTAGCCATTCCCTTTCCCCGACTCTCATAGCACCATGAAGCGCATGTGAGTGGTTCAACCCTCGCCTGTGGCCGCGTAGAGCGCAGGATGCGCGCACACGGCGCTCCGGCATGGGGTGGGGAACCCTGGTTTCCCCACGCTCCTCCCAAACAGATGTCAATCATGGTTGCGCTGTGCGACCGTTCCGGTCAGCGTCGGGGGGGTGCGGCGGGCGCAGCTCCGCCAACGGTCACGTAGGTGTGAACCATGGCTTAGGCACAATACGTTGCAAATAAGGCGCTGCGCACGGCACGGCCCCCCTCGCAACCTCCCCCCGCTGGAGGGAGGTGCCGGACGCCCGCCCCCAGCGGGGGAGGGTTGGGTGGGGGTAAAGAGCTTATGTGCCAGGGGTATCGGGCTTAGGCGGCACGTGAGGGGCCATGTTCGAGTTTATCAGGGCCATGTGGGTGGGCAGCAGTGAGGCCATGCGCCTCAACCCGCGCGCCTTCGAGATCGTTGAGACGTATCCCCGCACCGGATGGGTGGTGCTCGCCGTGGCGATCGTGGGTGGCGCGTCGTTGCTGCTGGGCCAGAGTGTGATCCTCTTCGTCAACCGTGTCCGACCTGGGCGCTTCATGCTGAGTCTGCTGCTCAACGGGATCATCTTCGCGCTGAGCCTTATGGTCTGGGGAGCAGCGATCTGGCTGACGAGCAAGGCGCTCTTTCCTCATTCGATTCCGCTCTCGCAGGCCCTGCGTCTGACGGGTATGGGCGCGGCGCCGTATGTCTTCGGTTTCCTGGTGCTTTTGCCCTACGCGGGCGGGTTTATCGGCAAGGTCCTGTCGGTCTGGAGCTTCCTGGTGGTGCTGGCCGCCATGACGTCGCTGGCGGGGGGCAACTTTGGCGCGGCGCTGGTCTGCACGGTGATCGGATGGCTGGTCGTGATGGTGATGAGCGCGACGATCGGGCGGCCGGTGATCTATGTGCGGAATGCGCTCTACAAGCGCATCACCGGAACGGATCTGGACGCGAGTGTACAGGATATTCTCACTCAGTTCGCCACCTCGCCTGAAGAAGCCTCCAGTAAGGGCCGGAAAGGTGCACCTTGATACTCTCAACCCTGAGCCTGTTGATGACCGGGCTGATCCTGCTGCTTATCCTGGGCGCGCTGCTGGCCCCCTTCGAGAGCCTGGGATGGTGGGCGGGCTGGTTCGGCGAAAAACCGGCCTTGCCCACGCATCAGGCGACCGGGGCGGGTGAAGCGCTACGTGAGCACCCGGCGGCGTCGGCGGTGGTGTACCTGTCGGGCATTGGCGCGATTGATGCCAATTCGATCCCCCAGGAGGAGATAGACTGGGGCCGGATGGCGGTCAGGCGTCTGCCCGGGGTGCTGGTGACGCCGGATGTGTACCCCTATTCGGTCACCAATGCCGGGTTGACCGCCGACCGCAGCTTCGCGCGGGTCTATCGCTGGATCGAGCGGCGCCGTCTGGAAAATCCCTACGACCTGTTGCAGTTTGTGATCAACCTGCGCAACCTGTTCCAGGTGGCCGTCTCGGCCGACCGGCGCTACGGGCCGATCTACAACCTGGGGGTGGCGAGCGAGATTATCAAAGCCCTGGAGCGTGGTGGGTACCGCGTGGGCAGCGGCAAGCCGGTGACGCTGATCGGCTTCAGCGGGGGCGCGCAGGTTTCGCTGGGGGCGGCGACCTACCTTGCCCCGGTGCTGAAGGCGCCCATCCGCGTCATTTCGATCGGCGGGGTGATGGCCGATGATCCCGGGCTGAACCAGGTCACCAGGCTCTACCACCTCTATGGCGAGGCCGACCCGGTGCAGAAGCTGGGCCACTGGCTCTACGCCGGGCGCTGGAAGTGGTTCCCGCAGAGCGACTGGAACCGGGCCATGGCCGCGGGCAGGATCGAGATGATCACCATGGGGCCCATGGCCCACAATGGCGCGAAGAACTACTTCGGCTGGACGGCGTTTACTCCTGAGGGGAAGTCGTACGCGATTGCCACCATCGATATGATCGGCGATCTGCTCGCCAGAGACGGGTTAATTGACCCGGCGGCCCTGCAGGCGGCCCGCGCGGCCAACGATCCCGAGGCCAGGGCCTACGAAGCCGCGCGCGTGGCCGAGGCCGCCCAGGCCAGGGATAAGCAACGCGGGGCCAGGACGGTGTAGGTGGGTGTCGTGAGGAGCGTAAGGCAACCAGGTTGCCTCGCGGCCCTGCCGGCTGGGATGATCCGGGAGGGCGTCGCCCTTCTAACCTGAACATGGGGGAAACCAGGTTTCCCCAGACCCCCGCCCGCGGGAAGGTGCGGGCGCAGCCCGTGCGCAGGGGTCTGGGGAAACCGGGTT
>DAOTYR010000578.1:0-8477 GCA_034434655.1 Chloroflexaceae bacterium | reverse complement strand
GCAATGTCGGGCTGGTGCTGGCGGGCCTGGGCCACCGCCGCGGGACCATTGCTCACCTCAGCCACCACCTTGAAGCCGCCCTTGCGCTCCAACAACTCGCGCAGCCCCTGGCGGAACATCGTGTGGTCATCGGCGATCAGAATGGTGATGTGTTCGCTGCTCATGGTCATTATCAGGTCCTCGCTGGCCCGCTCTGGAATGGCGGAAACCATGGCATAACGCAGTGCATAACAATGATCGTGTCCTTTTGATCCCCAAAACTGACGTTCGTTGCCATGATATCACCTTCGGGATGGTTTGGAAGGGCCATGCCTCGCCGGATAGAGCCACGTCAACGTCCTGGCTGAAGGCCATCACGCTCCTGCCCCCTTCCCAAACCCTCCCACCGGGTGGGGGGACGGGGAAACCGGGGTTCTTCACACCTCCGCTTGAGGGCGCAGCCCTCCCAAACCCTCCCGCGGGCGGGGGCGTGGGGAACCCCGGTTTCCCCGTCCCCCTGCGTGCGGGCTCCACCCTCCCAAACCCTCCCGCGGGCGGGGGCGTGGGGAACCCCGGTTTCCCCACATCCCTCCGAGGGCGTAGGTTCACGTGAGACGGTCATGCGCATGGCGCACCACGCCGCGAAGCCGTGGCGCGGGCATCCCGCCCGCGCCACGGCTTCGCGGACACGGTGGCGGCCCCGGCCCTGACCCTCCCTCCGCTGGGGGCGGGAACCCGGCGCCTCCCCCCAGCGGGGGGAGGCTGGGAGGGGGGCAGAACCCTGCGAACGATGGTCACCTCAGCCGTCCATGCGATTCGCGCACCACGCCGCGATGACCGTGACCTGGGAGCGCGGGCATCCCGCCCGCGCCACGGCTTCGCGGACACGGTGGCGGCCCCAGCCCTGACCCTCCCTCCGCTGGGGGCGGGAACCCGGCTCCTCCCCCCAGCGGGGGGAGGCTGGGAGGGGGCAGAACCCTGCGAACGATGGTCACCTCAGATATTCATGGTCGGGGCCCACAACGCCCGATGAAAACGGGGGTATGGGAGAACCTGGTTCCCCCATGTTCACGTTAGACGACTGAAATCTCCGCCTGCATCTTGACGGCGTATTACGATCCCTTGTCGTTCCCGTGTAAAGTTAACATAAACATGACATTTACATCTGAAGGGCAATTGTTGCAAAAAAACGCTTGAAATGGTGGGGGCCGTGGGTTATAATGTGGGGCGCAGTGGGGAAAAGTGGGATAAAGTGGGATAGCACATACGTTCGCATCAATGCGCAGCGCAGCGTGATTGCGGTTCCAGGCAACCTGCGCGGGCGTCGGTGCCCCTTCGACCGCGTCCAGATGTGTCGCGACCGGTCTGCAATCTCGAAGCTGCAACCTGCCATTGCGCCGGGTCTTCCCGTCGGGGTGGGCGGGTCGGGGCGGCGGCGTGGCGATGTGAGCGTCCGGGGCCAGGTCAATGTTCCTGGGGGAGTTCGAGCATACCATCGATGAGAAGGGCCGCGTCGCCATTCCGGCTCGCTTCCGCGAGGAACTGGGCGAGGGCTTCGTGTTGACCCGGGGCTTCGATATGTGCTTGCAAGGGTTCCCGCGCCCGATCTGGCAGCAACTCTCGGATCGTATCAGCAGCCTGCCGATTTCCAGCGCCGAGGCGCGCAATATGCGCCGCATCCTCTTCGGCTCCGCCGCTGAAGTGGAGATTGACCGTCAGGGCCGTATCCTCATCCCCCAGAACCTGCGCGAATACGCCGGCCTTGCCGAACAGGTCGTGATTACGGGGATGAACACGTATTTCGAACTCTGGTCCAGCGCCCGCTGGCGCGAGGTGCAGTCCAATCTGGCCGACAATGGCGCGGCGATTGCCGAGCAGTGGGCCAATCTGGGGATCTGAGAGGCGGTATGTTGCTGGTCAGGGGCAATAGGTGGGAACTGGCGCTCGTCACCCGCCTTCTGGCGCGGGGGCCGGCGCATGCCTGCGCGCCCTGGCCGCTGGCGGGGCGCGCGGTGAGATGGGCGCTGGACCAACCCGACCCGGCCGCGTTTCACCACGTTCCGGTGCTGTTGGAGGCGGTGCTTGAGGAGTTGCGCCCGGCGCCGGGCGCCGTGGTGATTGACGCGACGGTCGGCGGCGGCGGGCATGCTCTGGCGCTCCTCCGCGCGGCGCAGCCGGGCGGCCGTCTCCTGGGCATCGACGCCGATCCGGCCGCGCTTGCGGCCGCCCGGGCGCGCCTTGCCGCCGCGGGCCTGCCCCCTGGCAGCTTTGTGCTGCACCACGGGCGCTTCGCCGACCTTCAGGCGATCGCGACGGCTCACGGCTTCGCCCCGGTTGACGCCGTGCTGCTCGACCTGGGCGTCTCGTCGCACCAGCTTGACACCCCGCAACGGGGCTTCAGTTTCTCCGCCGAGGGGCCCCTCGATATGCGCCTGGACCCCACCGGCGGCCCCACCGCCGCCGATCTGGTCAATCAGCTCGGTGAGCGCGAACTGGCCGATCTGATCTACCGCTACGGCGAAGAACGCGCCTCGCGCCGCATCGCGCGCCTGATCGTCGAACGGCGACGTCAGGCGCCCATCACCACCACCGCCGACCTGGCCAGCCTTGTGCTCCGCGCGGTCGGACGGGGCGGGCGCGAGCGGATTCATCCCGCCACGCGCACCTTTCAGGCCCTGCGTATCGCCGTGAACCGCGAACTCGAGCAACTCGAGGCGGCGCTGCCGCAGGCCGTGGAGTTGTTGCGCCCCGGCGGGCGCCTGGCGGTGATCAGCTTCCATTCGCTCGAAGACCGCATGGTGAAGCAGTTCTTCCGCGCCGAGTCGGGCTATGGCGGCAGCGCTAACGCGCGCCCACCCCGCCTGACCATCATTACCCGGAAACCCATCGAGGCCGGCGCCGCCGAGGTTGCCGCCAATCCTCGCGCCCGCAGCGCCCGCCTGCGGGTCGCCGAACGTCGCGCCTGAGCGCCACCGCTCGAGCGCCGGAGACAGGAGCTTGCCGATGGCGGTCAATTCACGTCGCATCTCGTCCATTGAAGGCGCCCGCGCGCGGCGCCTGGCCCTGCCTCGCTACCTGCGCCTCGATGGTGCGCGTTACCTGCTCGGCCTGGTGATCCTCCTGTGCCTGATGAGCCTGATCGTTCTGGTGCAGACCGGCGTGGTCGCCACCCGGGGGTATGCCATCAGTACGCTCGAGGCGCAGAAAGTCAACCTGCTGCGCGAGCGCACCCGGCTTCAGGAACGACAGGCCCGCGCCCAGTCGCTCGAGCGCATCCGCCGCCGCGCCGAGCAGATCGGGATGCGCCCGGTTCAAGAACAACAGATCCGCTACATCGAATTGACCGAATTGACCGAATTGCCTGCCGGAGGGGAGAGAACGCCGGTTCCGCCTGACGCTGGTTCCGATTGACAGACGGTTGGAGAAGAGTGGGGCAACCGGGTTGCCCTACACCCCTGCCCACAGGGGATCTTCATCAGGTGATGCGAAGGGGAGGGTCCGAGAGGACCCGGCCAGGAACATCCCCGTAGGGTCCAGACTCGCGAGCGGAGAGGACGTATGAGCGCCCAGAGCACATCTCGTCTCAACCAGCGCGCCGCGGTTGCCGCCGGCAGACCGTGGGTGCGCCTCTCACGCTGGCGCATCAATGTGCTGCTCTTTCTCTGCCTGCTGTTGATCGCCCGCATCGTGCTGCGCCTCGGCGAGTTGCAGGTGCTGCGCCACGCCGAGTTGCGCGAGCTGGCCAATCGCGAGATTGCCCAACAGATCACCTTGATGCCCACCCGGGGCACGATCACCGATCGCCTGGGGAACGTTCTGGCCATGGACGTTGACCGCGAGAGCCTCTGGGTGGTGCCCTCGCAGGTGAACCAGGAACGGGCCCCCCGCCTCGCGCTCACCCTTTCGACGCTGGTCGGCAAGCCCGCCGAGGAGATCCTGGCCGCCCTGACCGCCACCGATCGTTACTGGCTGCCGGTGGCCCGCTGGCTCGAACCCGAGGTGGCCGCCCAGATCGAGACGCTGAACGAACCGGGCCTGCGGCTGGAGTACGAGCCGCGCAGGGTCTATCCGCAGGGGGCGCTGGCGGCCCACGTGGTCGGCGCGGTCAACTTCAATGGCGATGGGATCAGCGGCATCGAGGCCTTCTACAACTCGCAACTCAAGGGTATCACCGGCACGCTCGAGGCCGAATTCGACGGCGCCCGCAACCCCATCGCCATCGCGCCTTCCCATACCGTGCCGCCGCGCAATGGCATCAACATCCAGACCACCCTTGATCCCTTTGTCCAGTACTTGATCGAGCGCGAGTTGAAGCAGGCGGTTGAGGAGCACAACGCCGACGGCGGTTCGATTATCGTGATGGACCCGCGCACCGGGGCCATTCGCGGGATGGCAAGCTGGCCCATCTTCGACCCGAATCGCTACGGCGATTATGCGCCCGAGATCTACGGCCGCAATCCGGCGATCAGCAATCTCTACGAACCGGGTAGCACCTTCAAGATCGTCACCGTGGCCGCCGGGCTGCAGGCGCGGGCCTTTACCGCCGATACCACCGTGAATGACACCGGTGTGATCTACCGTTATGGCTACTCGCTCAGCAACTGGAACGGCGGCGCCAATGGCGCCCTCACGCCCGAAGGGGTGATCTACTTCTCGAGTAATGTCGGGGCTTTGCAACTGAATGAACTGACCGGCCCCGAGAAGTTCTACGCTATCCTTCGCGATTTCGGGTTCGGGCGCCCCACGGGGATCGAACTCGGCGGCGAGGAGCAGGGGCTGGTCAATAGCTGGGGCAGCCCGACCTACAACGATCTGAACTTTCTGACCAACGCTTATGGCCAGGGCATCTCCGTCACCCCGCTGCAGATGGTGCAGGCCATGGCGGCCATCGCCAATGATGGGGTGATGATGCGGCCCTACGTCGTCGAACGCCGCTGCGATGGGTCCGTCTGCACCGCTACCGAGCCGGTGGAGGCGGGACGGCCGGTTGAGCCGGGGGTGGCATGGACGGTGCGGCGGATGCTGATGCATTCGGCCAACCATTACGCGCCCGTGGTGTGGGCCCCGATCACCGGCAGTTACGCCGATACCTGGCTCGTGCCCGGCTATCGCGTGGGGGCGAAGACCGGCACCTCCAGCATCCCTATCGAGGGTGGGGGCTACGATCCCAACTACACCATCGGCTCGGTGCTGGGCTTTGGGCCCCTTGACAATGCCCACTTCGCCGTGCTGGTCAAGATTGACCGGCCCAAAGATGATATCTGGGGCGTCGTCACCGCCATCCCGGTCTTCTACAAGGTGATGGACGAGTTGCTGCGCTACGAACGCCTCCCGCCCGATCCGGCCCTGGTTGACCCGGGGCAATCGTAGCGGGCGCCGGTGTATCAGCTTCTTCTCATCAGGCGCGGCCTCGCCGCGGCGCATGGGGAAGGGGAACATGGACTATAATTGCCCTCGACTTTCCCCTGGCTTCTACGGGGTTCGGAGGGCAAGGTGCTGCAGTTGCTTGATGTCTTGATCGGGGTGCAACCGCGCTGGTCCCGCGCGACGCCGTCGCTCCCGGCCGCATGGCAGACGGTGAGCTTCGGCGAGGTGGTGACCGACTCGCGGGAGGTCGAGCCGGGCACGCTCTTCCTCGCCCTGGCGGGCGAACGCACCGATGGACACAATTTTCTGGCCGATGTGCTGGCGCGCGGCGCGCGGGGGGCCCTGGTCACCCGCGCCGCGGTCGAGGCCCGGCGCGAGGCCCTCGGCGGGGTCGCCCGCCCCTGGGTCGTCGTCGAGCCCGCCACCGCCGAGGGTCTGGCCGATGCGCCGCCCGATGCGTGCCTGCTCATCGCCGTAGACGACCCGCTGATGGCTGTCCAGCGGCTGGCCGTCTACCATCGCCGAAAGCTCACGCCTACCGTTGTTGGTATCACCGGAAGCGTGGGCAAGACCTCCACCAAGGAGGTCGTGGCGGCCGTGTTGAGCCGCCGCTTCCGAACCTTAAAAAGTAAACGCAGTTTTAATAGCGAGGCCACCCTTCCGACCTCCCTGCTCCGGTTAACGCCCGACCACGATGTCGCCGTGCTGGAGATGGGCATGTGGGCGCCGGGCGAGATCCGCTTCCTGGCGGCGCTCGCCCGGCCCCAGGTCGGGATCGTGACCAATGTCGGCCCGTCGCACCTCGAACGCCTCGGCAGCATGGAGGCGATTGGCTGGGCCAAGAGCGAATTGCCCGAGAGTCTGCCCGCCGAGGGCTGGGCCATTCTCAACGCCGATGATCCCCGCGTGCGGGCCATGGCCGCGGCTACGCCGGCCCGCGTCTTTACCTACGGCTGCTCCGCCGACGCCGATCTGCGCGCTGATGCTATCGCCAGCTTCGGCCTCGAGGGGATCGCCTTCGTCGCCCATCACGCCGGCGCCAGGGTGTCGCTCCGTTTGCCCATGATCGGCAGACATAACGTGTATACCGCCCTGGCCGCGGCCAGCGCCGGCCTCGTGCTGGGTATGCCCTGGCACGAGATTGTCGCGGGTCTCTGTGACCTGCAAGCCGACGCGCGCGTCAAGGTGATGACAACCCCCACCGGCGCGACGTTGATTGACGACACCTACAATGCCGCGCCGGCCTCGACCCTCGCGGCCCTCGATGTGCTGGCCGACCTCGATGGTCCCCGGGTTGCCATTCTGGGCGATATGCTGGAGCTTGGCGCGCTCGAGGAAGAGGGGCACCGCCGCGTCGGGCGGCGGGTCGCCCGTGTCGCCGCGCGGCTGATTACCCTGGGGCCGCGGGCGCGCTGGATCGCCGATGAGGCCCTGGCGGCCGGGATGCCTCCCGAAGGGGTGCTGGCCTGCAGCCGTCACGAGGAAGTGGTCGCCGCCGCGCGACCGCTGCTGGCTCCCGGCGTTCGCGTGCTGGTCAAAGGCTCGCGCGCCATGGAGATGGAACGCATCGTCGCCGCTCTGCAACGGCGATCGGAGGAGGAGTGAGGTGGACGTCCTACGTGCGGTGCTGGTGCAGGATATGGCCCGCGCGCTGCTCCTTGCCGCAGCCGCGTTCGCGCTGACCCTGATCGTCGGCGCGTGGTACGTGCCGTTTGCCCGCCGGCACAAACTTGGCAAGCAGATCCGCGCCGATGGCCCCCAGAGCCACCTGACCAAGATGGGCACCCCGACGATGGGCGGGATTATGGTCGTCAGCACGGTGGTGGTGCTTACGGTGCTGTTCAATCTGGTGGATCGCTGGTCAATGCTGCTGCCCCTGGCCGTGCTGGTGAGCTTCGCCGTGCTCGGCGGGGTGGATGATTGGATGAGCCTGACCGGTTCCCGCTCCAAAACCTACGGCTTTACCGTCCGTTATAAGTTCTGGCTGATGATGGCGGTGGCCTTCATCGCCTCGCTGGCGCTCTATCTGCCGCCGCCGTTCGGCCTCGGCCACGAAGGGCGCTTGCAGATCCCCTTCGTCGGCGAGCGCGATATCGGGGTGTTCTTCATCCCCATCGCCACGCTGATTATCGTGTTCATCGCCAACGCGGTGAATCTGACCGATGGCCTCGATAGTCTCGCCGGCTGGAACCTGACCCTGGCCTTCGGCGCCTATGGCGTGATGACCTTCCTGGCCGAGCCGCGCCTCACCAACCTTATGGCCTTCAGTTTCACCCTGGTCGGGGCCTGCGCGGCCTTTCTCTGGTACAATGCTCACCCGGCCCAGGTCTTCATGGGCGATCTCGGCGCGCTGGCCCTCGGCGCGACCCTGGCGGTGGTCGCCCTGCAATCCCAGCAGTGGCTCTTGCTCCCCGTCGTTGGCTTCGTCTTCGTGGTTGAGGCCCTGTCGGTGATCATCCAGACCGGCTATTTCAAGTGGACGAAGTGGCGCTACGGCCAGGGCCGCCGGGTTTTTAAGATGGCCCCGCTCCACCATCACTTCGAACTGCTCGGCTGGAGCCAGGTGCAGGTGACCCAGCGGTTCGTGTTGATCGCCACGGTCGCGGCGATGATCGGCATCTCCCTGGCCATCCTCTTCGCCCCTCCCGCGCCAAAACAGGCCGAGCAGAATCCAACCACCCTCGTGGTCGAGACCAATCCGTAATGATCGACCTTCGCGGCAAGCGCGTGCTGGTGATGGGCCTGGGGGTCCATGGCGGCGGTCTGGGTGTCGCGCAGTGGCTGCTGGGCCAGGGGGCGGCGATTACCGTCACCGACCTGGCTTCCCCCGAGGCCCTGGCCGCGCCGCTGGCCATCCTGAACGCCGCCGCCGCCCAGATTGGCGCCAGCGTGGCCTATACCCTGGGCGAACACCGCGCCGAGGATTTCACCTCCCACGATCTGGTCGTCGCCAACCCCGCCGTCCGCCCCGATTCGCCCTGGCTGGCCCTGGCCCGCGCCGCCGGGGCGCCGGTCGAGACGGAGATGACGCTCTTCTTCCGCGCCTGTCGCGGCCCTATTCTCGGCGTTACCGGCACCAAGGGCAAGACCACCACGGCCCTGCTCCTCGGCGCGATGCTGCGCGAAGTCTT
>DAOTYR010000577.1:0-7088 GCA_034434655.1 Chloroflexaceae bacterium | reverse complement strand
CACGCATAGCCGCGCGAGGTGCTGCGATGGATGCAGCGACGATCCTGGTAGTTGACGATGAGCAGCCGATTGTGGACCTGGTGGCCAGTTACCTGACCGCTGAGGGGTTTGCGGTCCATCGGGCCTTCGATGGACCGGGCGCCCTCACGCTGGCCCGCAGTTTGCGTCCGGATCTGGTCATCCTCGATGTGATGCTTCCCGGCCTCGACGGGATCGAAGTCTGCCGGCGCCTGCACCAGGAGACGGCCGTCTATGTGCTGATGCTCACCGCGCGCGCCGATGAGGTGGATAAGCTCATTGGCCTCTCCGTCGGGGCCGACGATTACCTCACCAAGCCCTTCAGTCCCCGTGAGCTGGTCGCGCGGGTGAAGGCCATTCTGCGCCGCGCCCGCGCGCCGCTCGAAAAACATGCCGAGCGGCCGATGCTGCAGTTCGGAGAGATCAGTATTGACCCCGAACGGCGCGAGGTGCAACGGGGCGGCTGCCAGATCGATCTAACCCCCCGCGAGTTCGACCTGCTCTACGCCATGGCCAGCCATCCAGGGCGGGTCTTTACCCGTGAAGAGTTGCTGCGCCGGGTATGGGGTCCGGATTTCGCCGGCATTGATCGGGTCGTTGATGTCCATGTCGGCACCTTGCGCCGCAAACTCGAAGATGACCCCGATGGCGCGCCCTTGCTGCAGACGGTGCGCGGCGTCGGCTACAAGTTCGTCGGTGGTCAGCGATGAGGTGGTACCATCAACTTCGCTGGAAGCTGTTCTTCTCCCATCTGGTCATCATTATCATTGCCGATGTGGTGCTGCTGGCCACCGCCGGGTTCATCGCACGCCTCGGCCTGGTGTATACGGCGCCGTTGAACGTCGGCGCCGCCGCCGCCGAAACGGGCCGCCTGCCCGCCGCCGGGGCCGCCGCGGCTTCCGCAACGCCCGTGGAGCAGTTCCAGACGGTGCTGCAGCAGGCGCTGCTGGTCAGCGGGTTCGCCGCGCTGGCCGCTGCCATCGTCGTAAGCCTCTTCGTGTCGCGACGGATCGTCGATCCGCTGTTGACCCTCTCGATCGTCAGTCGCCGGCTGGCGCAGGGGTTCTACCGTGAGCGCACCCGCATCAGCAGCGATGACGAGATCGCCCAACTTTCCCAGAGCGTCAATCAACTGGCCGATGCCCTCGATCAGACCGAGCGGCGGCGTCTGGCCTTGCTCGCCGATGTCACCCACGAGTTGCGCACCCCTCTGGCGACCATCGGCGGGTACATGGAGGGCCTGCTCGACGGGGTGATCGAGCCCAGTCCCCAGACGTTCAGCCTCATTCTCCACGAGTCGAATCGCCTGCAACGCCTGATCGAAGATCTGGAGTTGCTCTCGCGGGTCGAAGCGGGCCAGTTGCCGGTTGTGGCGCGCCGCACCGATCTGCAGCGGGTGCTCGAGGAGGTGGTCGCCCAGTTCGAGCCGCTCTTCCGCGCTAATCAGGTCGCCCTGGCGTTGCACCTCGACGTTGACCTTCCGCCCGTCTGGGCCGATCCCGATCGCGTGAACCAGGTGCTGATCAATATCCTCTCCAACGCCTACCGCTATACGCCGTCCGGCGGGCGGGTAACGCTGGTCGCCGATGTGGTCGATAAGATGGTTGTCGTTGCCGTGCGCGACACCGGCATCGGGATCAGCCCGGAGCATCTGCCGCACATTTTCGAGCGCTTCTACCGGGTTGACAAGTCGCGCGCCCGGCAGAGCGGCGGCAGTGGCATCGGCCTGGCCATCGCGCGGCACCTGGTCTATGCCCAGGGCGGGGAGATCTGGGCCGAGAGCGACGGTCCGGGCAAGGGGACGACCTTCTGCTTCACTCTGCCGGTGGTACCGGCGGAGAGCGCGGCGCTGCCGGTCGCTGACGCGCAGCCCGAAGCCCTGCCCGCCGGTTGATGCTGATGTGGGGAAACCCGGTTTCCCCACGCCCCCGCCCGCGGGAGGGTCTGAGGGTGGTGCGCCCTCCCAGGAAGAATCGTAATGTTCATCCCGTCGGTGTGCGGCGCAGCCGCGGAGATCCATGACATCGCACATCCTCCTGGGCGTCTTTCAACTCTTCCTGGTCATCGGCGGTTCGCTCGCCGTGGCGCTCTATGTGATTGACCGGCTCTTCCCACCCATCGAGCGCGTCCGCGAACCCGGCAACGAGAGCGTTGTCGCGCCGGCGCCGGGCGGCCCGGGGATGCTGCGACTGCCACACGCACCGGCGCCCGACGAAGCGGCGCTGCCAGCCGCGCCACCCTGGCTGGGCGCCTACTGGCGCGCCAATCTGCGCCTGATCGGACCGATGCTGCTCATCTGGCTGTTCAGCTTCACCCTGCCCGCCCTGCTGGCGCCGATCCTCAACTCGATCAGCGTGCTTACCGGCTTTCCCCTGGGCTACTACCTCAGCGGCCAGGGGGCGCTCCTCTTCTTCGTGGCCCTGACGGTGATCTATAGCTGGCGCATGGCCCGCCTCGACCGGCGCTTCGGCGTCTATGCCGCCGACACGGCGGAACAGCGCCGCTACCGTAGTCGCCTGATCCGCAACTACGCCATCTTCATCGCCTGCTTTATCCTTTTCGTGGTGGTCGTGGGGGCGCTTGACGCCTTCTATGGCTTGCCGGCGCCGTTCGTCGGCTGGCTCTTCCTGTTTCTCACCATTGCCATCTATGCCGTGATCGGCCTGCGCGCCCGCACCAATCGCCTCGATGAGTACTACGTCGCCGGGCGGCGCGTGCCTGGATTGCTCAATGGCCTGGCTACCGGCTCGGACTGGATGAGCGCCGCTTCGTTCATCTCCATGGCCGGCGCGCTCTTCCTGCTGGGGTATGAGGGGCTTGCCTACATCACCGGCTGGACGGGCGGGTACGTGCTGCTGGTGTTGCTCCTGGCGCCCTACCTGCGCAAATTCGGCCAGTTTACCGTCCCCGACTTTATCGGCGCGCGGTATCCTGGCGCGATGCCGCGGGTGATCGCCGCCGTCGCCAGTGTCATCATCAGTTTTACCTACCTCACCGCGCAGGTCACCGGGGTCGGCATCATTATGAGCCGCTTCCTGGGGCTCAACTACATGCTCGGCGTCATCGTCGGCCTCGCGGCGGTGCTCCTGTGTTCGTTCCTGGGGGGCATGAAGGCCATCACCTGGACCCAGGGGGTGCAGGGGATCATCCTGGTCTTCGCCTATCTGGTGCCGGTGACCTGGCTCTCGTTCAAACTGACCGGCGTGCCCCTGCCGCAGTTGATGTATGGCGAGGCGTTGCGCAATATCGAGGTGCTGGAAGCGAGCCAGGGCATCGCCCGAAGTTACACCGCGCCCTTTAACGACTGGTCGCCGCTCAACTACCTGGCGCTGACCATCTGCCTGATGCTGGGCACGGCCGGGTTGCCGCACATCCTGGTGCGCTTCTACACCGTGCCCACGGTGCGTGAAAGCCGCAGCAGCGTTGGATGGGCGCTGGCCTGGATCTGCGTGCTCTACCTCACCGCGCCGGCATACGCGGCCTTCTCACGCTGGGAGATTCTGGAGAACGTGGTCGGGCGACCGGCGGGCGATCTGCCGGCATGGGCCGAGAACTGGGCCCGCACCGGCCTGCTGGCCTTTGCCGATGCTCCCGATGCCGGGGGGAACGGTGATGGGGTGCTGCAGTACCGCGAGTTGAGTATTGACCAGGATCTGATCGTGCTGGCAACCCCGGAAATCGCCGGGTTGCCGACCACGGTGGTGGCGCTGGTGGCCGCCGGGGGCATGGCCGCGGCCCTGTCCACCGCCGATGGGCTGCTCATGGTGATCGCCTCCGCCGTGGCCCACGACGTGTTCCATCGCACCCTCAACCCCGGCGCCAGCCGCCGTGAACGCCTCTGGCTCGGGCGGATCTTGATCCTCGTCGTGGCCATTCTGGCCGCCCTCACGGCCTTGCAGCGCCTGGCGATCATCGTGCAGATGGTGGCATGGGCCTTCTCGCTGGCCGCGGCGACGTTTTTTCCGGTGCTGGTGCTGGGGGTGTTCTGGAAGGGCGCCACCAGCCGCGGCGCGGCCGCCGGCATGCTTAGCGGCTTGCTGGTGACGCTGGTGTACATGGGCCTGAACTACACCATGCCCGAGTTTCATCTTTTTGGCATCAGCCACGTGGCAGCGGGGATCTTCGGGGTGGTGGTGAACTTCGTCGTTACCTGGAGCGTGAGCCGGGCCGGTCCCCGTCCGGCGCCGGCTACCGAGGCGCTGGTGGATCATCTGCGCTATCCGTGATGTGATCCTCACCCCGGCAGGTCAGGGTAGTGGGGACCTGATGTTCCCAACGTAAGTGTTCACATGTCTCGCGGGAGCGCGGGCATCTTGCCCGCGGAGATGCGACGAGGGCGGGACACCCTCGCTCCCAGGCGCGTGGGTTACCTCAAGGGTGAACAGTTACTTCCCAACCTCAAAACAGGCTCAAAGGTTTACGAACGGGGATTGGCGGCGGGGGGCTTATCGGAGCGTCGTTCAGGATGAGGGCCGGGATGGCGCGGGTCATCGCGTCGGCGGCGGCGTCGCCGACCAGTTCGGCGGCGCGGTCGCGGGCGGCGCCCAGGTTGGGCATGCGCCCGAAGTGGGGGCCGTGGGCGTCGCTGCCGATGATCTGCACCAGCCGGTGGGTCACCAGCGTTTCGGCCAGATGGCGCATCGCCGGCCCCTGGATGCCAAGCAGCGCATCGCCGGTGAGTTGCATGAGCGCGCCGCGCTCGATCAGTGGCGCCAGGCTGTTCGGGTCCTCCTGCACGTAGCGCATACGCTCGGGGTGGGCGTAGACCACGCGGTAGCCGGCCACTTGCAGGGCGAAGATGATCTGCTCGACGACCTCGGCGGGGCTGCTGAGCGGAAACTCCACCAGCACGGCCCGGCTCTCGCCGTAGGGCAGCAGTTCACCCGCCTTCAGGCGCTCGACGACGCCCGGCTCGCCGTAGATTTCGGTGCCTGGCACCAGTTCCAGGTGAATGTCCTCTTCGGCCAGGGCGGCGCGCAACTCGGCGAGCCGTTCGGCCAGCAGGGCCACGCTGTAGCGCGACTGGTCGGCGTTGGTCGAATTGCGCCCATGGGGCGTGACGGCCATCATCGTGACACCCGTGGCCGCCGCTTCACGGGCCATCCCGATCGCCGCCTCCAGGGTACGGGCGCCGTCGTCGAAGTCGTGGAGAATGTGTGAATGGAGATCGATCATAGAGTTAGAAGCAATACCTTGCCAATAAGGCGCTGCGCGCGACACGGCCCCCCTCCCAGCCTCCCCCCGCTGGGGGGAGGAGCCGGGTTCCCTCCCCCAGCGGGGGAGGGTTGGGGTGGGGGCGAAGAGCTTATCTGCAAGGTATTGGAGTTAGAAGAGCACGGGGGCCGGTCGTCCGGCCCCCCTGGCTCCTCAGTAGCTATAGCCACGCTCCAGGCGCGAGCCGTTGAGCACCACGCCGATGATATTGGCCTTCACCTTTTCGAGCATCTGCCGGGCTTCGCGCGCCCGGTCGCGACGGGTATGGCCGGCCTGCAGCACGAGCAGTACCCCGTCCACGCGGGGGGCCAGCACGGCGGCGTCGGTAACGGCGACGACGGGGGGGGTGTCGAAGAGCACCATATCCGCCTCGGCGCGCAGGCGCTCGATCAGCGCGCCCATGCGCCGGGAGCCGAGCAGATCGGCGGGGCGCGGCGGTAGGGGGCCGCTGGCCAGCAGGCGCAGCCCGGCCACGCCGGTCTCCTGGATGGGCAAAGGCCCCTCGCTCTGCTCCAGCAGGGCGCTGGTCAGCCCGCGGTCGTTCGGCGCGCCAAAGAGCGCGTGCAGGCTCGGACGCCGCAGATCGCAATCCACCAGCAGCACCCGCTGCTCGGCCTGGGCCATGGTCACGGCCAGGTTCGCCAGGGTGGTGCTCTTGCCTTCGTCCGGCCCGGTACTGGTGATCACCAGCGTGTGCAACGGGCGGTCGAGGCTGGAGAAAAGGATGTTCGTCCGCAGGGTGCGATAGGCCTCGGCGGCGGCGGAACTCGGGTCGCGCAGGGTGATCAGCGCGCGTTCGGCGGCGGTCCCATTCACGGCCACGGCTCCCTCCCGGCTGCTACTTCTCGACCGTCGGGATGGCCCCGATGGTCGTCAACCCGACAAAGCGCTCGACATCGGCGCTGCTCTTCAGGGTATCATCAAGGTATTCAAGCACAAACACCAGCAAGACGCCGACGATCAGGCCCAGGAGAGCGCCGGCGAGCACGTTGACGCGGGTGTTGGGGCTGATTGACACCAGGCGCGCCCGCTGGATCTGCTGAACGTTGATGCGCGCGGTGCCTTCCAGCGTGGCGTTGATGCGGTTGACCTCGGCCACGATCCGCGCGCCGACAGCGTCGGCCATGGCCATAGACTGGTCGAGCGTGGGGGCGTCAACTTCGATGACGATTTTCTGTTCATCGGGGCGGGGTTGAATGTTGACGTCTTCCATCCACCGTTCGCCACTGACGTCGAGGCCGAGTTGCTGGCTGATCTGGTCGAGCACATCGGGTTGCAGCACCAGTTCACGATAGCTGTTCATGGAGTTGCGCAGCACGATGTTGAGGCCATTATCGGCCTGATTGGCAAAGGCCAGGTAGACGGCCTGGGCGCGGAAGGTCTGGGGCAGCAGTTTGCTCACCCCGTAGGCGGCCACCGCGGCGGCCAGGAGGGTAAGGGCCACCACCCACCAGCGTTTGATCAGTACATTGATATAATCTGTGAGTTGCATAGGCATACCTGATGTGAACATAGGCTGCGAGAGCCAATCCCTTTCACCTCAGCCGTCCATGCGGCTCCGCCGCACAACGCCGCAATGAACATACGTTTGTTCTTGGGAGGGCTGCGCCCTCCCAAACCCTCCCAGGGGGCGGGGCCTGGGTGTGCGGGCCTCCGGCCCGCGTCCGCTGAGGTATGGGGAAACCCGGTTTCCCCACGCCGCTCTTCCGAGGGACTATTTTCACGTTAGTGTACAATATCCCCCAAACCGCCCGAGCACACAAGAGGAGCCCGACCATGGACATTCGCGGAACGAGCGCGCTGGTCACCGGCGGAGCATCGGGGTTAGGCGCGGCCACGGCGCGGCGGCTGGCGGC
>DAOTYR010000576.1:0-10427 GCA_034434655.1 Chloroflexaceae bacterium | reverse complement strand
TGCGGCCCCGAGTTTACGCCCGATAACCGCACCCTCTTCCTGGCCATCCAGCACCCCGGCGAGGGCGGCACCTTCGAGAAGCCGATCAGCACCTGGCCCGATCGCGTCGGCCTGCCCCGGCCCAGCGTGATCACCATTCAGGCCTTTGACAGCCGCCCCATTGGGAGCTGAGGTGAACATAAGCTCTCGGAGAGGGGCGTGGGGAAACCGGGGTTCCCCACATCTTCGCCCGCGGGAGGGTTTGAGAGGGTAAAGCCCTCCCGCAGGGGCGTGGGGAAACCCGGTTTCCCCACATCTTCGCCCGCGGGAGGATTTGAGAGGGCAAAGCCCTCACGCAGGGGCGTGGGGAAACCCGGTTTCCCCACATCTTTGCCCGCGGGAGGGTTTGGGAGGGCAAAGCCTTCCCGAGAACAATCTTGACTCCCGTCGGTGTGCGGCGCAGCCGCATAGACGGCGGAGCTGAATATAGGAGGGGGATGGGGAAATCTGCTTTCCCCATCCCCCCTCCCTCACGAGCAGGGTTAAAGAGCGCCAGGCCCTCTCCCGCTTCATCCCCCTCTTACCAGCGGAAGATGGACCTTCCGGTTGAACAACTCCGGCACGACCAGGGTTTGCAGGGGCTGATTGATACCATCGCCCGTGACGAAGAGGGTCGTGGCCCGCCCCACGGGAAGGACCAGCACCGACGCGGGAATGATCGGCTCGCCTCCGCCACGCCCGGTAAAGCGAAGACGGTAGACGCCCCCGTCAATGCTCAGCAGCGCCTCAGTGCCAAAAGGCATTTCCGCCTGCCCCCCGAAAACGAAGTTGCGCTCGTCACGCAGATCGAGTTGCCCTCTGACGCCCGCCCCGATGGGCGCCGCGTGCAGCACGCGCAACTGCGCGCTGAAGGGCGGAGGCCCGGTCGTGTCCGGGAGCAGGACCAGCCGTAGCGGCAGGCCGTTGGCGCCGCCAATCGCCGCGACGGTGTAGCCGCGGCCCCGCTCCAGTTCCACCTCCAGACTGGCCAGTTCCGTGGGCGGCGTCCCCGGACGGTCAATGGCCAGCCGGTAAGGACCTTCTTCCAGCGGCAGTTCCTCGCTTAACGCGAAGTACGCCAGGTTCTCCAGCACCCGCGTATCGTTCACCCGGACATGCACCGGGGCCGCTCCACCAGCGAAGGGCGCCAGGTGCAACACACGCACGCGGGCCGGCGCGCGGCGCTCGCGGGGGATCTCGATAGCGCGGAGCGCCTGCCCCCCGGCCCCGCCGATGACCGCCAGCGCCATCTCCTCGCCCGCCGCAAACACCCGTGGCGGCAGGTCGAGGAGCGGTGGAGCAGCGGGCTGGCCCGTTGGCACGATCTTCAAATCGATCGCCTCCCCCACCGCTACCGTGACTGGCCCCGGCGCCTGCCCGAAGGCGATGTTCAGCAACCCCGGCAAGGCCTGACCGTTCTCGAAGACCACATCCACCGTCGCCGCGGCGCCGGCGGCGAACGGCGCCGCATGCACCACGCGCAGGCTCGCCGTCCCGACAGCGGGGGGCGCGGCGCTATCGGTGACGGTGAAGAGGGCCAGGGGGAACCCATTGGCCCCGCCGCCGATCAGCAGCGTATGATCCCTGGCGGCTTGCAGCGTGGCCGTGGCGCTCAGCAGCGGTGTCGCGCCGGACAATTGCTCCTGGGTCAACGCGCCGGCGAAGACCAGCACGGGATAGGTGCCCGCGGGCAGATCACGATAGGGCAAGCGCTCGCCGAATTGCAGGCCGCTGCCAATAACGGTGTTAACTCCGGCGATTTGCAGCGCAACGGTAACCGGAGCGGCGCCGCCTGACGGCGTGGCGTGCAGTACGGCGACACGGGCGGGCGCTACCGCCAGCGGCTCCGCGCCCCCGGCGGGCAGCGCGCCCGCCAGCACAAGCAGGGCTAGCAGGCACCCGACAAGGCGCAGAAAGCGGGGAACGGGCATCAGACGCATACGCTGCTCCTTTGCTGCCAGGCCGGCGCGGGAGGCAGGCGCTGCCGGGGCGCCCGGCCCCACCCATGCCTGAGGGCGAGTCACGTGGCGCGTTCTATGGTACGATCAGGAGCGCGTTCTGTCGAGCCTGACGTGAACATGGGGGAACCAGGTTCCCCCATCCCCCTGCCCGCGGGAGGGTTTGGGAGGGCCACGCCCTCACGCAGGGGGATGGGGAAACCCGGTTTCCCCATCCCCCTGCCCGCGGGAGGGCCTGGCCCTCGAGCAGGGGATCTGGGGAAACCGGGTTTCCCCAGATCCCCGCCCGCGGGAGGGTTTGGGAGGGCCACGCCCTCACGCAGGGGGATGGGGAAACCGGGTTTCCCCACGCCCCCGCCCCGCAGGGATCTGGGGAAACCGGGTTTCCCCATTCCCCCACCCGCTACGTCAACACAGCCTCGCGGAGTGAGGGGAGGGGAAACCAGGTTTCCCCTCCCCCCAACTCGCTCAACGCACTGCAAACGGCAGATAAACCCGCGCGAGCGTCAGATCCTCCAATGGCAGCAGATTCGGCTGCTGGTTCACGTCATCACCCACGGCAATGGCCGTGATAACCTGGCCATCGGCGAAGATCAGCGGCGGCAGATCGAGGATTGTGGTCGCCGGCGCGAGCGCCGACACCAGCCGCAGATTGAACGGCGTCGCGGCGGGCACCGTCAGGTAGCCGGCCACCTCGGCATAGTCAAGCCCCGTGACGAGGGGCGGGCCGCCGGTGGTAGACACGATGTGCACCTGATTGCCCGCCACAGTGGGCGCGAAGGGCGCGGCGTGGACGATACGGAGGCGCGCCTGGCCCAGGGGAGGCCGCGTCGGGTCGTCGGTCAGCAGAAGCACATCGATCGGATAGGTAGGCGTATTCCGGCCAATCGCCACCGCAGTATAGTTCGTATTCGGCAAGAACACCGCCACCCCGTCGAAGACCGGCGTGCCGGTCGCCGACGTGCCGGCATAGATGCGCGCCTGGTAGACACCCGCCGGAACGCTGCTGTAGGCAGTGGCCTGGCCGAAGTTCAGCGCGTTGGTCACCACGGCGCCATTGAGGGTCACCGTGGCCGTAGCCGCGCCGCTGGCGAAAGGCGCGGCGTGCGCCAGGCGCACCCTGGCGCTCTGCGTCTCAGCCGGGACCACCAGCGCCCGCACGGGCTGATTTGTGCCGTCGCCGACGGCAAAGACCGACAGCCGCTGCCCCGGCGCAAGGGTGAAGGCGTCCGGGTCAATCAATACTACATTCGTGCCCGCGAGGCGCACTTCCACATCAATCGGCGTGCCGCTCGGCAGGGTGAGGAACGGCGTGCTATCGCGGTAACGCACATTCGAGGCGATTGGTGAGCCACCCGTATCAGGAACAACATCAACCGCCGTCGCTGGCAGGCCCCGCGCGAAGGGCGCGGCGTGGACCACCCGCACCTGCCCCTCAGCCGAAGCCGGCGGCGGCGTAGAAGGAGTGCGATCCACCAGAGTCAGAAGTTCGAGCGGGAAATCATTGCTGCCACCGACGGCGACGAGCGTATAATCGGTGTTGGCATCCACGGTCACCCCCGTCACATCGAGGGCTGGCGTTACCCCCGTGGGAAGGCTCGAAAACGAGCCGACGAAGACGCGCACCCGGTAGGTGCCCGGCGGCACATTCAGGTAGGTGATCACATCGCCAAAGGCGAAAGAGTCATCAACCAGCAGGTTATCGAGAAATACGGAAACCGTAGCGCTGCCCACGGCGAAGGGCGCGGCGTGCACAAGGGCCACCCGGGCAGGAACCGCCTGTTCGGGTCCGGCCTCCTGCGCAAACAACGCTGTGGATCGGGTGACCGCGAACAGGGCGGTGGACAGAACGATCGCCATAACCAGGGCCATCCGTACCAACACGATCCGACGCATACAGGCTCCTTTGCTCTCAAATTGCGGTGCGTTTTCGCACTTCCGGGTGCGATTATCGCGGGTTACTTATTTGTACGGATCTGCGGCGTCGCTGGATGTCACCACCGGCCAGATCGTCGGGGAAACCGGGTTTCCCCGGTCCCCGGCCCGTAGGCGAGCAATGGGCACGGGCGCCGGGCGCGCGGGCCTCCAGCCCACATTCGCGCGGGGGCCGCGCCCTCCCACCGGGTGAGAGTATGGGGAAACCGGGTTTCCCCATCCCCCTGCTCGAGGGCTGCGCCCCGCACCCCCTCTACGGGCAGGGGCGTGGGGAAACCCGGTTTCCCCACGCCCCTCTCCGAGAGCGTATGTTCACGTCAGGCCCCATTCGTGGGGCGCACCACGCCTGATGCAACCGACCCGGGAGCGCGGGCGGCCCGCCCACATCTCCCTGCTCGAGCGGCCATACGTTTCAACGAAGCAGACTGCCCCCTCCCCGGCCCTCCCCCGCTGGAAGAGGGAACCCGGCTCCTCCCCCCAGCGGGGGGAGGCTGGGAGGGGGGCAGCACGCTGCGAACGGTTGTCACCTCAGCCATCCATGCCGCTGCGCCGCACCCCGACGGGATGAACATCCTTCTTGGAAGGGCGTGGCCCTCCCCGACCCTCCCACCGGGTGGGGTCTGGGGGAACCTGGTTCCCCCGTGGTCAACGGTAGCCGCGGGTTACCGTCCTCTGGTACAATGCCCCGCGTACACCGCATTCAGAAGGAGCTACGTGTGCGCCTGCTCATCCGCATGCTACTCGTCGCCACCGGGCTGCTCCTCGCCGCCTGCGGCGCCTACGCGCCGCCCGCGCCTACGCGCTCGGCGCTGGAGGAGATGCAGACCAGCGTCGCCCTCCAGGCGCGGCCCACGCTCGCCCCGGTCGATCCGGAGAAACTGCCCACGCCCGCGCCTCGGCCTCCGCTTCCCGATGTCGCCGAGGCCCTGCGCCTGCGCCCCGATGACCCGCGCGCGCTCGGGGCCCCCGACGCGCCGGTGCTGCTCATCGAGTTCACCGACTACGAGTGCCCATTCTGCCAGCAGTTCTTCCGCGACACGCGCCCCCAGATCATCGAATCGTACGTGCAAACCGGGGCGGTTCGCTTCGTGGCGCGCGACTTCCCCCTGGCCGACATTCACGCCTCGGCCCCCCTGGCGGCCGCCGCGGGCCAGTGCGCCGCCGAGCAGGGGCAGTTCTGGCCCATGTACGAGCGCCTCTTCGCTACCCATCAGGAAGAGTGGGGCGGCGTGCCCAGACGCGACCGCGAGGTGTTCATCGAGTTCGCCGGCGATCTCGGGCTTGACGGCGTCGCTTTCGGCGCCTGCCTCGACGACCCGGCCACCCTGCGGCGCATTGACGACGAACAGGCCGCCGCGGCGCGCTTCGGGGTCAACTCCACGCCCAACTTTCTGGTCAATGGCCAGTTGCTGCGCGGCGCGCTGCCCTTCCGCGTGTTTGAGGATTTGATTGAGCAGGAACTGAAACGCTAGCGCGACCCTCCCACCGGGTGGGGAGACGGGGCAACCCGGTTGCCCCACACTCCCACCTGCGGGAGGGTGTGGGAGGTCGCAGCCCTCCCGAGAAGCGCCTTCATGCTATGTTCATCCCGTCGGGGTGCGGCGCAGCCGCATGGACGGTGCTCGCCCGCGCCGGCGGGCTGCGCCTCCACGCGCCCACGGCGTGAGCCGCCGGGGACACGCGGCGGATAGCTGATGATGGATGCAAAGACCATAAGCCCTCGGCTATAGTATTTGCCAGGGTACTGGTCTTAGCGCCGCAGTTCATCGATGGGGTAAAACACCGCCTCGGGCGTGACCGTAGGCTCGGGAGCGGGACCGGTGTCGGTCCAGCCCTGATTGTCCCGGGTCATGCCTACCTCAGCAATCACCATATCATGGTCGCAGACGATCTGACAGGCCAGACGGTAGTGGCCAAAGAGGTCGCGCTCCGTGAGTTTCTCGTACTCGGCGCGGGTCATCGTGGTCGGTTCGCCCTCCGCAAACGTCACCCGGCATGTCGTGCAGCGCGCATGCCCGCCGCAACGGTGCCCGATTTCCACACCCGCTTCCTTGATCGCCAGCACCAGACGCTTCCCCACCGGCGCCTCCAGCGTCTTCCCCGCCACGGTCAGCTTCGGCATAGCCACAACTCCATCGTATGTTCTTAGCCCAACAGAACGCACGCGGTGGAGGAGTGCGGAGAGGCTGCGCCTCCCCGCATACCCCTCCCCTCCCTGCCGGAAGGCGACCGCGTACCTTTTGTAACGTAACACAAAGGCGCTGGCGGGTCAATGCGGGGCGCTAGCCCGCCCTGAGGGCCTGGCCGGGTGCGCTTCCCGCGGCGGGGTTGGAAGCGCGGGCAGCTTGCCCGCGGAGACGCGAGGAGGGCGGGACGCCCGCGCTCCCCGCATGGGTTACGCCAGGCGTGAACCTGCGCCCCGCGGCAGATCCGCCGCCCGTCGCCGGGCATGTTATAATTCAGCCTATCGTAAGGAGCGTTCATGACTGCGCCGGACGGGCCCCGGCCCGCGCCGCACTGCCAGGAGGTCACCCCGATGGAGCGAAAGATCCGCGTGCTCGTCGCCAAGCCCGGCCTCGATGGCCACGACCGCGGGGCAAAGGTGATCGCGCGCGCCCTGCGTGATGCGGGCATGGAGGTGATCTACACCGGGTTGCAACAGACTCCCCAGATGATCGTCGAGGCGGCGTTGCAGGAAGATGTTGATGTCATCGGCCTGTCCATCCTGTCCGGCGCTCATATGACCCTCCTGCCGAAGGTCACCCAGTTGCTCAAGGAGCAGCAGATGGAGGATGTGCTCGTCGTGGCGGGAGGCATCATCTCGGACGCGGACGCGGCCATCCTCAAGGCGCAGCACGGCATCGCCGAGGTCTTCGGCCCGGGCGCTTCGACCCAGGACATTATCAAGTTCATCCAGGATCATGTGAGCGTCTCCCGCGAATGAGACGGCGTTGCGCAGGAGTGGTGTGAATAGTCAGGATCTTGTTGCGCGACTGCGCGCGGGCGACCGGCGCTCCCTCGCCCGGGCGATCAGCGTGGTGGAAACCGGCGGCCCGCAGGCCCGCGAGGTGCTGGCCGCCGCCTATCCGTATACGGGCAACGCCCACGTGGTCGGGATCACCGGGCCGCCGGGCGCGGGCAAGAGCACGCTGGTCACCGCGCTGGCGCTGGAGTGGCGGAGGCGGGGAGTTACGGTCGGCGTCGTCGCCGTGGATCCGACCTCGCCGTTCACCGGCGGAGCGGTGCTGGGGGATCGCATCCGTATGCAGGCTCTCGGCGGCGACCCCGGGGTGTTCATCCGCTCGATGGCCAGCCGTGGGCGCCTCGGCGGGCTGGCCCGCGCCACTGCCGATGCCGTGGCCATGCTCGACGCGGCCGGCTTCCAGGTCGTGCTGATCGAGACGGTCGGCGCCGGCCAGGGAGAGGTGGACATCGCCCGCGCCGCCCACACTACCCTGGTGGTCGAGGTGCCCGGTATGGGCGATGATGTGCAGAGTATCAAGGCCGGCGTGCTCGAAATCGCCGATGTGTTCGTGGTCAATAAAGCCGACCGCGAGGGCGCCGATAAGACGGTGCGCCAGTTGCGGGCCATGCTCCATCTGGCCGACCGGCAACCCGGCGAATGGGAGCCGCCCGTGCTCACCGCCGTAGCCACCACCTCCACCGGAAGCGCGGCGATTGTGGACGCGGCCACGCGCCACCTGGCATACCTGCGCGAGACGGGCCTGGCCGAGACGCGCGCGCGCCACGCCGCCGAACGCGAACTGGCCGCGGCGGTCCAGGAACTGGCCCTCGAACGGCTGCGCGGCCAGGCCTGGCACGACCTGGTGGCCCGCATCGCCAGCCGCGAGCGCGACCCCTATGGCAGCGCCGAGGAGTTGTTTAACGCCCTTTCCCCCGAGTAGCAGCGCGCAGCCCCGGCCCTGTTCGCCGGTTCCCCTGCCCCCGATGGCGCAAACGACATCACACCCCTCCAACGCGGGTGTGACGTAACCGCTTGCGCCTTCTTCCGCGCCCGGCGGCTCATGAAGATCAAGCATATAAACCGGTATTCGCCCTTGTGCCGTGGGGCTAACGTGAACATACGCCCTCGGCGAGGGGTGTGGGGAAACCAGGTTTCCCCACGCTCTCGCCCGCGGGAGGACCTCGCCCTCACGCAGGGGGATGGGGCAACCGGGTTTTCCCCCCACCCCCGCCCGCGGGAGGGTTTGGCCCTCACGCAGGGGGATGGGGCAACCGGGTTTCCCCAATCTCCTCACCCAAATCTACAATGGCACCCTCCCATTGTCCTTGCGCTGGACAGGCGATTCGCGCTACACTCACCATAGCGCCATATGCGGCGCCGTCGTGGATTCACGTGAATTCTCTTGTGGACCTGCCGATGTCGTTTCGCGCCCGCCTGACACTTGCCTACACCGGTTTCTTCGCCCTGGCCCTTCTGCTGCTAGGCTGGGGGATCTACTTCTCGGTGCGCCAGGCGCTGCTGGCCGGCGTGCAGCGCGATCTGTGGGCGGCCACGCGCCAGGTGCGCGCCATCTTCAACGCCGGCGGGCTGGAGCCGGTGCGCACCCCCACCGGCGAACTTGACCCCTACCTGCGGAGCGAGTTCATCCAGATCTTCAATAACCCCAACCTCGGGGCGCAGGTCTTCGACCGCAACGGCAGATTGCTCAACAGCACGCCGAACCTCGACGGGCACGACTTGAAGCTCCCTCCCGAAGCCCTGAACCTCGGCGCCGAGAGTGTAGGCACCGGTCTGACCACCACGCACGAAATCGACGGCATCAATCTGGTCTCCCTGGTGACCCCGCTGGTGCTGCAGAGCAACAACCGGGTGGTAGGCTACCTGCAAGTCTGGCGCCCCTTGCGCGACGTGGAAACAACCCTGCGCATGCTTACCGGGATCTTGCTCGGCGGCGGGGCCATCGCCCTGTTGATGACCGCTGCCGGCACGGCGCTCCTCTCCCGGCGGGCCCTGTCGCCGATTGACGAGATTACCCGCACCGCCCAGAGCATCGTTCGCGCCGAGGACCTGGCCCAGCGCGTGCCGGTGCCGCCGCAGCAGGATGAACTGCATCGCCTGGCCGTAACGATCAATGAACTCCTGGAGCGGCTGGAGAAGCTGTTTAACGCCCAACGGCGCTTCGTGGCCGATGTCAGTCATGAGTTGCGCACGCCCCTGGCCGCCATGCAGGGCAACCTCGAGGTGCTGGAGCGCGGCGGGTTGAACAACCCCGAACTCGCCCGCGAGGCCCTGGCCGATATGCGCCGCGAAACTGGCCGCCTCATCCGCATGGTGAACGACCTGCTGCTGCTGGCGCAGAGCGACGCGCGCGTGCAGGTGCGCTTCGAGCCGGTCGAACTCGATACCCTCCTGCTCGAGGTCTATCGCGAATTGCGCCCCCTTGCCGGCAGCGTCACCCTGCGCATCGGCGCGGAGGATCAGGTCACCGTGCCAGGTGACCGCGACCGGCTGAAGCAGGCCCTGCTCAACCTTGGCGTGAACGGCCTCCAGTACACCCCGCCGGGCGGCACAGTGACGCTGGGGTTGGAGCAGCGCGATGGCTTCGCCCTGCTGACCGTCTCGGATACCGGCGTGGGCATCAACGAGGAAGATCTGCCGCACATCTTCGACCGCTTCTACCGGGCCGATCGCTCCCGATCGCGCTACAGCGGCGGGGCCGGGCTGGGTCTGTCCATTGTCAAACGGGTCGCCGAGGCGCACCACGGCTACGCGACCGTCGCCAGTCTGCCCGGACGGGGCAGCACCTTTGCGATCTGGCTGCCGCTCCCGCCACGCCCCACGCCCGCCACGCCCCCCGAACAGCCCGCCCTGGAGGTGGAGACGAACGAAGTGTCGCCCTCGCCTGCGTCACGGTGAACCCCAGCAACACCAGCACCCCTGATGCAAATCCTGACCGTCAGCGATGAGGTCGTTCCCGCGATCTACAGTCTGAACATCAAACAGCGCTTCGGCGCGATCGCGATGGTGCTCGGGTGCGGCGATCTACCCTATTATTATGTCGAGTTTATCGTGACTATGCTGAGCGTGCCCTGCTTCTACGTTCACGGCAACCACGACGCGCCCGAGTTGCAATCCAACGGCGCCCTGCTCCACGAAGCCCGCGGCGCGGTCAACCTGGAGGGGCGCGGCGTCCATCACGCGGGACTGCTGATCGCCGGGTTGGGCGGCTCGCTCCGCTACAAGCCCGAGGGCGCCCACATGTACACCGAGGCCGAAATGATGCGCCGCGTCTGGCGCCTGGTCCCCTGGATGCTGCTCAACCACGCCCGCTTCGGGCGCTACCTCGACATCCTGATCACCCACGCCCCACCCTTCGGCATCCACAACGGCCCCGATGTTGCCCATCAGGGCTTCCGGGCCTTCCTCTGGTTGATGGACCGCTTCTGCCCCCGCTACCTGATCCACGGGCACATTCACCTCTCCTATGGCTACCACAGCGAGGTTGAAACGCTTTACCGGCGGACAAGGGTCATCAATACCGCCGGCTACCG
>DAOTYR010000575.1:0-2558 GCA_034434655.1 Chloroflexaceae bacterium | reverse complement strand
CTGATGAAGGGCGGAAAGTTCCAACCGGTGAGCCGTGGCCCCTGGAAATCGAGCAGGACCATCAAATTAAATGAGCCACATAGACCGGGCACAAAGATCACAGGCGTGCGTGCCATTGGCGGTCCTCTCTATCAGTGTCGCGATCGGTGGCGGTGAGGCACAGGGCGACTCCATCATAGGCTCTCGGCAGGCGAGCGTCAAGGTCGCCGCGGATTTCCCCTGAGTGAGGGGCTGGGGAAACCGGGTTTCCCCAGCCCCCTGCTTGAGGGCCAGGCCCTCCCGCGGGCGGGGGCGTGGGGAAACCCGGTTTCCCCAGACCCCAGCGCACGGGCGGCGCCCGCACCTTCCCGGGGGCGGGGGCGTGGGGAAACCCGGTGTCCCCAGACCCCTACTTGAGGGCCAGGCCCTCCCAAACCCTCCCGGGGGCGGGGGTATGGGGAAACCCGGTTTCCCCATGCCCCTGCGCAAGGGCTGCGCCCTCGCCTTCCCGGGGGCGGGGGGATGGGGGAACCTGGTTCCCCCATGTTCACGTTAGTCTTACCCAATTCTCAAAATATGGTAAAATAGCCTCGCCAGCGATCACTCGAAGATCATACTGTTGCTGTAGCCTTCCTCGTGTTCGAACTCTGCGCGTTCCGCCGGTTTTCTCATCGTAGCGGTTCAGGATGCGCGCACATCTGCAAGGAGGAGAGCGTGCTCAGAGGCATTGTTGTCTTGATCGTCATTGCGGTAGCGCTGGCCCGCGGCGGCTCACTGCGTAACTTCGCCACCCTCGAGCTGCGCTGGTTGCCCCTGGTAGTGGGTGGTTTCGGTCTGCAACTGCTGATCTTTACCCCCTTTCGCGACACACCGCTGATCCCCTTTGCCACCGCACCCCTCTACCTGCTCTCAATGGCGCTGCTGGTGATCTGGATCGCACTGAACCGCCACCTCCCCGGCGCCCTGCTGATCGCCACCGGGGTGCTGCTGAACACGATCGCCATTGCCGCGAATGGCGGCTACATGCCCGTGGACCCCGCGGCGGCGCAGTACGCCGGCCGTCTGGAAGGCTATGCCACCGGGGGCCTGCCCGTAGATAACAACTCCCTCGCCGCCGAAAACGTGCATCTCTGGATTCTGACCGACATTTTCCCCGTGCCCGCCGGCATTCCCTTCGCCAATGTCTTTAGTCTGGGCGATGTGCTGCTCACCCTCGGCATCGCGATCCTCTGCTACCAGACCCTGCGCGGCTCTCCGGCCGCTCCCGCCGCCCCCCCTTCCCCTACCTCGACCCCTTCGCGCGCCCCGCCTGTGGGTACAGGTCAATGAGCAACTAGCTCGCCAGGCTGTAGGACCGCAAGAGACCGGCATAGCGTGTGTTCCTGGGAGGGCTGCGCCCTCCTAAAACCTCCCCTGTGGCAGGGGCATTGGCGCGGCGGCGTCCGGAAGCGTGAGGAAACCCGGTTGCCCCATCCTTCTCCAACCGGCGTTGATGCAGCGCCGCCACGGGCGGGGGTGTGAGGCAACCTGGGTTCCCCATACTTCCAATTGAGCATACGTAGTACTCCCGGAGGAACAACTCATCATGACCGCAGATGCTCTCCCAACCGGTCCGATGCTGCTTGAACAACTGATCTACCAGGTTCGCGGCGTTCAGGCGGCGCGCCTGATCACCGACCCGCAGGGCCAGATTGACGAGGTTCATGTGGTGGGCTCGACCCAACGCAACCCCAAGCAGATCGTGCGCGACATCGAGTCGATCCTCTACGTGCGAGGCGGTGTGCGTCTCGACCATCGCAAGATCAGCCTGGTGCAGGTTGCCGAGCGCGACGCCGCCGCTACGGGACGCCGGCTGCAACTGCTGGACGTTTCGACCAGCGCCGGTGAGACGGGCACGCGGGTCACGGTGCGCCTGGCCCTGCGGGAGCGGCGCTTCGAGGGCAGCAGCGCCTGCGCCAGCGCAGACGAGGCGGCACCCTCCTTGCTGGCCGCCACTGCCACGATCGAGGCCCTTAACCGCGCCATTGGCGCGCGGGGGTCCTTTCGGCTCGAGCGGCTGCAACGCCAACCCCTGGGTGAGCTTGACACCTTCCTGACGCACCTCTCATTCGTGCTCGAGGGCAGCTTTGAAGCCCTCCTGGGGGTGAGCGTCCTGCGCGAAGACGAGGCCGCCGCAGCGGCCCGGGCCGTCCTCGACGCGGCCAACCGCCGGGTTGAGCGGCTGCTGAGCGATCCCCTCTCACAGGGCTAACGTGAACATAGGCTGCTGGAGCAGAGGTGTGGAGAAACCGGGTTTCCCCATACCCCCACCCGGTGGGAGGGTCTGGGAGGGCTACGCCCTCCCAGGAACAATCGTAGGTTCATCCCGTCGGGGTGCGGCGCGAGCCGCATGGAGGGCTAAAATGGTATTACACCCGTTCCAGCAAATCGTGCAGAACGGGAGCCACCTCGGCCAGCGCCGGCGGCAGGTGATCGCCACGGAGAATGGCCTGACCAAGGGGCGAGCGTTTCAGTTCCAGCAGTTCGCGCTCAAGCTCATTGCTCATCGAGACATCGCGCAGGATCCGGCCATCGCGGAA
>DAOTYR010000574.1:0-1591 GCA_034434655.1 Chloroflexaceae bacterium | reverse complement strand
GCGTTGGAACGGTACAGGTCGCTCCGGGCAGAGGGCGCTCCCCTCAGTTCGCCCACTTCCGGCCACACTTGTTGCGTTATCAACCGATACGGGTATGATACCATGCTGATCAACAATCCGCTCCTGCTGCTCTTCCTAACGTGAACATGGGGGAACTAGGTTCCCCCATACCCCCGCCCGCAGGAGGGTGTGGGAGGGCTTCGCCCTCAAGCAGGGGCTGGGGAAACCGGGTTTCCCCAGCCCCCCGCCCGCGGGAGGGCCTGGCCCTCACGCCGGGGTTAGGGGGAAGCCGGGTTTCCCCCTACCCCCGCCCGCGGGAGGGTGTGGGAGGTCGAAGCCCTCCCAGGAATTATTTTCATCCCGTCGGTGTATGGATGGCTAACGTGAACATAGGCTGCTGGAGCAGGGGTGTGGGGAAACCCGGTTTCCCCGCGCCCTCGCCCCGCAGGGGCATGGGGAAACCCGGTTTCCCCATGCCCCCACCCGCGGGAGGGTCTGGGAGGGCTTCGCCCTCCCAGAAAGAACCTTATGTTCATTGCGGCGTTGTGCGGCGCAGCCGCATGGAGGGCTAACGTGAAAATAAGCCCTCGGCGAGGGGTGTGGGGAAACTGGGTTTCCCCACGCCCCCGCCCCGCAGGGGAATGGGGAAACCGGGTTTCCCCATTCCCCCACCCGCGGAAGGGTTTGGGAGGGCGCAGCCCTCCCAAGAACAAACTCATTTTCATTGCGGCGTTGTGCGGCGGAGCCGCATGGAGGGCTGAGGTGAAAACCGTTCGCAGCGTGCTGCCCCCCTTCCAGCCTCCCCCCGCTGGGGGGAGGAGCCGGGTTCCCTCCCCCAGCGGGGGAGGGTCAGGGAGAGGGCCGTCACCGTGCCCGCGGAGCCGCGACGCGGGCGGGACGCCCGCGCTGCCCCCGCCCCCGAGAAGATGAGGGCTACGCCCTCAAGCAGGGGGATGGGGAAAGCGGGTTTCCCCATACCTCCGCCTGCGGGAGGGTTTGAAGCGGCGCAGCCGCAGGGTGAGGCAACCTGTCAAGGGCCGGGGCGTCAATACTTCGCCACGGTGGGGTCCACCTCATCGCTCCAGCGGAGCACGCCGCCCTCCAGGTTCTTGATCTTGCGGAAGCCAGCCTGCTTGAGCAACGCGACGGCCCGGGCACTGCGCACGCCGCTGCGGCAGTAGACCACAATCTCTTTGGCGCTATCGAGTTCATGGATGCGCTCCGGCAACTGGTCAATCGGGATGAGCTTGTCGGTGCCGGGAATGCTGGCGATGGCCACTTCATAGGGATTGCGCACGTCGAGGAGGAAGGGCCGATCGTCACGCTGGAGCCAGTTGGCCAGCTCGAGCGGCGTAATCACATACTGGCCGCCGATCGAAGGCGCTTCGCGGGTGATGCCGCAGAACTGCTCATAGTCGATCAGGGTAGTGACGGTGGGGTTCTCGCCACAGACTGGGCAGTTCGGATTGCGCCGCAGCTTCAGTTCGCGGAAGCGCATGCTCAGGGCATCGTAGAGCATCAGCCGGCCGATCAACGGCTCGCCGATGCCGGTGAGCAACTTGATCGTCTCCGTGGCCTGAATGGTGCCGAT
>DAOTYR010000573.1:0-2303 GCA_034434655.1 Chloroflexaceae bacterium | reverse complement strand
GCGTTGGAACGGTACAGGTCGCTCCGGGCAGAGGGCGCTCCCCTCAGTTCGCCCACTTCCGGCCACACTTGTTGCGTTATCAACCGATACGGGTATGATACCATGCTGATCAACAATCCGCTCCTGCTGCTCTTCCTGGTATCGGCCATCGGCTATGTGCTGGGCCGCATCCAGATCGGCGGCGTGAGCCTTGGCGTTGCCGCCGTGCTCTTCGTGGGTCTGGCCTTCGGCGCCTTCGACCCGAACCTGAAGCTCCCCGAGACTGTCTACCAGCTCGGCCTGGTCCTGTTTGTCTACACCATCGGGTTGAGCAGCGGCCCCAGCTTCTTCGCCTCGCTGCAGCGGAAGGGGCTGCGCGACAACCTGCTGGTGCTGGGGGTGTTGCTGCTCGCCACTGCACTGACCGTCGCGGCGCACCTGGCGATTGGCACAAGCGCGCCGATCACCGCCGGGATGTTCGCTGGCAGCCTGACCAACACGCCGGCTCTGGCGAGTGTGATCGAACAACTCAAGCGCACCGCCGGCGACGAACCGGGCGACGCCGTCCTCGCCGGCCCGGTGATCGGGTACTCGGTCACCTACCCGATGGGCGTGCTGGGCATGATCCTGGCGATCTACGTCTTTCAGCGTCTCTGGCGGGTGGACTACGCCGCCGAGGCCCGTTCCTCGCCCGAACTGAGCCTGGGGGTCGAGAATCTGGTCAACCGCACCGTGCGTGTGACCCGCCCCGATATGGATGGCCGGAACCTGGGCGAGCTGGTGCGGAGCAATGGCTGGGACGTGGTCTTCAGCCGCCTGCAGCACGATGGGCACATGAGCATCGCCACCAGCGACGCCTATCTGCGGATCAACGACCTGGTGAGCGTCATTGGCACGCCGGAGGAAGTGGAGCGCGTGGTGGCGGCCCTGGGCGAGCCGGCTCCAGAAGGACTGGAACTGGACAGGCACACGCTCGACTTTCGGCGCGTCTTTGTATCGAACCCGGCGGTGGCGGGCAAGCGCCTGCGCGATCTCGACCTGCCGCGCACCCAGGGGGCCATCATCACCCGGCTACGGCGCGGCGACGCGGACATGTTGCCCCATGGCGACACGGTGCTCGAACTCGGCGACCGGGTGCGCGTGGTAACCCGGCGCGAGAACCTGGACAACGTCACCAGGTACTTCGGCGACTCGTACCGCAGTCTCTCCGAGATTGACGTGGTCTCCCTGGGCCTGGGGATGGCGATCGGGCTGCTGGTGGGGCTGATCCCTCTGCCGCTGCCCGGGGGCGGCACGTTTACCCTGGGCTTCGCCGGCGGGCCGCTGATTGTCGCCCTGCTCCTCGGCTGGCTCGAGCGCACGGGATCGATTGTCTGGAGCCTGCCCTACAGCGCCAATCTGACCCTGCGCCAGGTCGGGTTGACGCTCTTTCTGGCGGGGGTGGGGCTGCGCTCGGGCTACAGCTTCGTGAGCACCCTGGCCGCAGGCGGCGGGCTGGCGCTCTTCGTCGCCGGGGCGCTGATCACCGCCGTGTCCGCCGTGACCCTGCTCGTCGTGGGACACCGGCTGCTCAAGATCCCCATGGGGCTGTGCCTTGGCCTCCTGGCGGGGATGCAGACCCAGCCGGCGGTGCTGGCCTTCGCCAGCGAGCAGACCCGCAACGATATGCCCAATATTGGCTATGCCACGGTCTACCCGCTGGCGACCATCGCCAAGATCATTCTGGCGCAGGCGCTGGTGGCCCTGTTACGGTGATGAAACCTGTCAGGGCCGGGGCGTCAATACTTCGCCACGGTGGGGTCCACCTCATCGCTCCAGCGGAGCACGCCGCCCTCCAGGTTCTTGATCTTGCGGAAGCCAGCCTGCTTGAGCAACGCGACGGCCCGGGCGCTGCGCACGCCGCTGCGGCAGTAGACCACAATCTCTCTGGCGCTATCGAGTTCATGGATGCGTTCCGGCAACTGGTCAATGGGGATGAGTTTGTCGGTGCCGGGGATGCTGGCGATGGCCACTTCGTAGGGATTGCGCACATCGAGGAGGAAAGGCCGATCGTCACGCTGGAGCCAGTTGGCCAGCTCGAGCGGCGTAATCACGTACTGGCCGCCGATCGAAGGCGCTTCGCGGGTGATGCCGCAGAACTGCTCGTAGTCGATCAGGGTGGTGACGGTGGGGTTCTCGCCACAGACCGGGCAGTTCGGATTGCGCCGCAGCTTCAGTTCGCGGAAGCGCATGCTCAGGGCATCGTAGAGCATCAGCCGGCCGATCAACGGCTCGCCGATGCCGGTGAGCAACTTGATCGTCTCCGTGGCCTGAATGGTGCCGAT
>DAOTYR010000572.1:0-1894 GCA_034434655.1 Chloroflexaceae bacterium | reverse complement strand
ATCAAAGACTGGCGCGCCCTGGAGCAGATCCCGGTCGCGGAGTGGCTGCGGCAACTGAGCGGTGAGAAAACGACCCGCCACATCTGGGAGCCGCTGTTGCGGGCCAAGTTCGACGGCGACTTCTCGCAGGTGCCCGCAACCTACATCTGGTCACGGCTGGTGCGCACCACCGATACCCGGACCAGAGGCGGAAGCCAGGAATTGATGTGTTACCTGCCCAATGGGTATCAGGAACTGATCGACGCACTGGCGGCGGCGGTGCGCGCCCGCGGGGGGATGATCACCACCGGCGCCACGGTTGACCAGGTGCGTGTCGCTGATAGGCGCGTGACGGGCCTGAGCATCAACGGCGCCGAGTATGCCAGCGACCAGGTGATCATTACCGCGCAGACGCCTATCGCTCGTCGGCTGCTACCACCCGAGGCCGCTGACGTTAGCGAGCGCTGGAGCCGCCTGGAGGGTTTCCTGGGCATCGTCTGCGTATTGCTGGTGCTGCGCCGCAGCCTGACACCGTACTACACCCTGAACATCACCGACGAGCGTATTCCCTTCACTGGCGTGATCGAGACAACGAACCTGATCGATCCGGCCTGCGTGGGCGGCTACCACCTGGTCTACCTGCCCAAGTACGTGGCGCCGGGCAGCCGCTACGCCACGATGCCCGATGACGAACTCCAGACAACCTTCCTCGGCTACCTGCGCCAGATGTTTCCTGACCTGCGTGACGAGGAGATCGCCGCGGTGCGCATCGGCCGTGAGCGTTATGTCGAGCCGTTGCATCCCGTGGGTATGACCGACCTCATCCCGCCGATACGCAGCGCGATCACCGGGCTCTATCTGGCCAACACGAGCCAGATCTATCCGCAGTTGACAAATGGCGAGTCGGTGTGCG
Organism: Chloroflexaceae bacterium; assembly: GCA_034434655.1. Taxonomy (GTDB): domain Bacteria; phylum Chloroflexota; class Chloroflexia; order Chloroflexales; family Chloroflexaceae; genus JACAEO01. The sequence continues at coordinate 1,002 of DAOTYR010000572.1, read as the reverse complement.
CCTTTGCCCGCCGGAGCGCAGGGGAAGTCATCGCTGACGTTGCCGGGCGCAACAGGCTCACCTCGGCAACCCTTGTCAGCGCCTGAGATCCTTCATGAAATGGATGGTGGGGACAGCTATGAACAACCAGATGCTCGACATTCTTACCGGACAGCTCTTCCCAGCCAGAGAAGCTCGGCGTAACGAATGGCGATGGTTGCTCCTGGGTTTAGGACTGGGTGATGCCCTTTGCGTGGCCGGAGGGTTTATCCTGGCCTACCTGCTCCGCTTTTTCACCGACTGGGCGATCTTCTACCCCGGTGATGCGCGCATTGGCTTCTATACGATGCTCATCGTCCTGCTCGTCCCGTCCTGGGTGGCGCTCTTCACCCTGTACGGTCTGTACAACTATCACATCATCTTTGGAGGCACAACCGAATACGCCCACATTTTCAACGCCTGTACCGTAGGTCTGCTGGTGATCGTTGTGCTCACCTTCCTCCAACCGGACTTCGTGATTGCGCGGGGATGGCTGCTGCTGGCCTGGGCCTCCGTTTCAGGAATGGTGATCGGATGGCGCTTCATCGCCCGACGCATGGTCTACTCGCTCCGGGAACGGGGCCACCTGATCCAGCGTTCAGTCGTGCTAGGGGCCAACGCCGAAGGTCAGGCAGTTGCCCGGCAATTGAATGCCTCACGCAAAGCCGGCGTACAGGTGGTTGGCTTTGTTGACGATCATCTGGCGCCGGGCACAGAAGTGCTGCCGGGCGTGCCGGTGCTCGGCCCGGTTACGGCCTTTGAGGCCATCGTCACGCACACAGGTGTGGACAGCGCGATCATTGCCGACACCGAGATGGTGCGGGAGCGATTGCCTGCAGTGTGCGGCGCTATGGAGGCCCTGCGCCGCCTGGACGTCTCACTTGCGCCGGGGATCTTTGAACTGCTGACCGTGGGGGTGGAGGTGCGCGAGCGGGGTTCCGTGCCCCTGCTCGGGCTCAACAAGACGCGCATTACCGGTCTGCA
>DAOTYR010000571.1:0-29803 GCA_034434655.1 Chloroflexaceae bacterium | reverse complement strand
GCGGGCACCCGGCTCCTCCCCCCAGCGGGGGGAGGCTGGGAGGGGGGCAGAACCCTGCGAACGATGTTCACCTCAAGGATGGAGGTAATCCGGACGATGACCTTTCAAGACATGGTGCGCACGGCCCTGGAGAACCTGGGCCGGCGCAAGGTACGCACCGCCCTGACCTCGACCGGGGTGATCGTGGGCATCCTGACGATCGTCACCATGGTGTCGCTCGGGGTGGGGGTGCAGCGTGAGATACGCGACCAGTTCGCCGCCCTGGGGCTGGAGAATGTCTTTGTGCGTCCCGGCCAGCAACAGGAACAGGACTTTTTCACCCAGTTCGGCCCCCCGATGCCGGCGCAGCCGATCACGCCGGAGGTGGTGGCCCGGTGGGAGCGCCTGCCCGGCGTGCGCGGAGTGACGGCGCGGGTGAACCTGGACCAGGTGACGACGCTGCTGGAGTTCCCGGACGGCGGGACGCGGCCCGTGCGGGTCAGCGGGCTGGACCTGATCGCCAACCCCTTCCGCGCGCCGCCGGTGGCCCTGGCCGGCACGCTCGGCCCCCTCGAGCAGGCCGGGCAGGTGGTGCTGGCCGCGGGGGCCCTGCCGCCGGGCGCGCGCCCCGAGGACCTGCTGGGCCGTGAGGTGGCGATTGTGCTGCGCAGCCCGCGGGGCGAGACCGAGCGCTTTCCGCTCACCGTGGCGGGCGTGAACGACGGGGCCGACAACGAAGTGCAGGCGACCACGGCGGATATGGCGGCCATGAAAGCCTGGTGGTTCAACACCCCCGACTACCTGGCGCGCTACGGCTACGACGAGGCGGTGATCCGGGCCAGCGACGTGGCGGCGGCGGCCGAGCTGGTGCGCGCCCTGCGGAGCCAGGGCTTCCGCGTGCAATCGCTCGAACTCATTCTGCAACAGGCCAACCGCGTCTTCGCGGTGATCAACGTGATGCTGGCCTCGGTGGGCGGGCTGGCGCTGTTCGTGGCCAGCCTGGGCATCGTCAACACCATGATCATGGCCATCTACGAGCGCACCCGCGAGATCGGCACCTTGAAAGCGATCGGCGCCTCGCGCGGCGATATCCGCGGCATCTTCATGCTCGAGGCCGGGCTGATCGGCCTGATCGGCGGCGCGATCGGCATCGTCGGCGGCTGGCTGATCGGCATCTTGCTCAACCAGGTAATCAACTGGTACATCGCGCGCGAACGGCTGCCGGTCGAAGGGACCTTCTTTGTCACCCCCTGGTGGCTGGCCCTGGCCGCGCTGGCCTTCGCGGCCCTGGTGGGGATCGTGGCCGGCCTCTACCCCGCCGCGCGCGCCGCGCGCCTCGATCCGCTGGTGGCGCTGCGGTACGAGTAAGGTGGGGGGATGGGGAAACCGGGTTTCCCCATCCCCCTGCTCGAGGGCACAGCCCTCCCAAACCCTGCCATCGGGTTGGTTTCCCCCTACCCCTGCTTGAGGGCCAGGTCCTCCCGCCAGCGGGGGCGTGGGGAAACCCGGTTTCCCCACATCCCTCGCCGAGGGCGTATGTTCACGTGAGAAGAACCGGGGGACCGCGCGCATCGCGGCCCCCCGGCGGGAGCGTCACACCACTTCGACGCGGCTGAGGGGCCGGCGCAGCAGGCGGAGTATCAGGGTAAGCAGCACGAGGAAGCCAACGATGCCGTACTCGAGGATGGGGATACGCAGCACATCGGGCAGGCGGCGCCATTCGCGGCGACTACCATACCAGGCCAGGGCCGCGGCGGCATAGCCGGCCCCAAGCCCCAGGCGGGCGCGCCGCGAGAGGCCCAACCCGTGCATCTGGCTAAGCACGAACATCCCCAGGAAGCCAAAGGTAAACATGCGCTCCAGGCCGCTGCGCTTCTGCAAGGTGGTGATCACCGCGTGGGGCATAGCCAGCATCTCCAGGGCCAGCGTCCAGCGCGGGTCACGATGGGCGGTGGTGAAGAGCAGCGAGGACTGGACGAAGAGCAGCAGCATGTGATACAACCCACCGAGGTGCGAGGGCAGCGGCTCCATCGGGTGGTACCAGAAGGTGTAGACCGTGGCCCAACTGAAGATGTAGCCGTGGTAGCGGCGGACGAAGCGCACCAGTTCGGGAGGCAGCTTCAACTGGCGCAGGCCCATCACCAGACCCCGGCGCGGGGCTTCGAGCACCAGGATCAGCATGAGCATGAACGAGACCGAGCCGAGGGAGGTGCCTTCGGGAACATCGAGGGCCAGCCCATCGTAGGAGTGGCGGGTTTGCAGGACGTGGAGGATCACGCCGGCGGCATTGACGCCGAGGGCGATCCAGTTGACCGCGCGCATGCCCTCGGCGTAGGACAGGCGCGCCCGTTGGGCGGCATAGACGCAGCCCCAGACGCCGAACTGGTGCAACAGGTAGCCGGTCCACGCGCTGGGGCGCGCGGCGGGGTGTGGATCGGCCGCGATCCAGCGGTAATCGCCGGCTTTGCCGCTGTAGGGGGCGTATGCGGTGGCGTGGCGCCCCGCCAGGGCCACGGCGCCCACGGCGGCGCCGCAGGCGGCAGCCGCGGGAACGAGGAGCGCCTGCGCCGCGGGGGGGCGCGGCTCAGGGTCCTGGCGTTCGATCCAGGCCACGTAGCGCTCGAGGGCCAGCCCGGCGAGCGCGGCGCCGGCCGCGGCGAGGGCCCCGGCGCCGATCGCCTGGCCAACCTTGCCCCGCGGCGCCGCCAGCGCCGCGCAGGCGGCCCCGGCGGCGCCGACGAGCGCCAGACCCACGGATGGTTTGCGACCCCGGACCACATCGAGCCAGAACATGGCCGCCATCGGATTGAACAGGGCGGCGCCAGCAAGGGCGTAGCTGGGTTTCGGGTGCATAGGTTTTGGGTACGGCATGCCGCGGGTCCGCGACACCTCCGTTACTTCCAGCCGCCGACCGCGTCGAAGATCGCGCGATCATGGAGCGGATTGGGGACGGTTGCCTCAGGTTGGCCGAGCAGGTACTCGGCCATGTCGTTGAAGGGCTTGACACAGATGTCTTTGCCCTCGCCCTCCATCTCGAAGAGGGTCTTACCGGCGAGACGCGAACGGCGGATCAGGTCGTGATAGGGCACGCGACCGATGATCCTGGTGCCGACGGTTTCGACGAACTGCTCGAGCAACTCGGTGCCGCCGAACTCCGGGTCAACGCGGTTGGCAATCAGGCCGGCCATTTTCACCTTGTGGCGCTGGCTCTTCTGGGCGATCGCCAGGCAGAGGCGGTTGGCGGCGAAGATGCTGTCGAAGTCGTTGCAGGCGATGATCAGCCCGTAGTCGGCATAGTTGAGCGGGGCGGAGAAGCCGCCGCAGACCACGTCACCCAGCACGTCGAAGACGATCACGTCGTACTTGTGGTACAGGCCAAACTCCTTCAGCAGCTTCACTGTCTCGCCGACAACGTAGCCGCCGCAGCCCGAGCCGGCAGGCGGGCCGCCGGACTCGAGCGTATCCACGCCGGCGAAGCCGGTGCGGATGACGTCCTCGCGGACCACATCCTCCACGTGGAAGTCCACCTCCTCGAGCACATCGATCACCGTCGGCTGGAGCAACCCGGTGAGGGGGAAGGTGCTGTCGTGCTTCGGGTCGCAGCCGATCTGCAGCACTTTGGCGCCTTTGAGGGCCATGGCCGCAGACAGGTTGGCGCTGGTGGTCGATTTACCGATACCGCCCTTGCCGTAGACCGCGAGGATCATGCTCATGCGTGCTCTCCTTGTTCTCCCTGGTTGCTTTCACGATCAGTGGTTGTTCCTGGGAGGGCTGGGCCCTTGCAGACCCTCCCGCGGGCCGGGGGAAACCCGGTTTCCCGCCGCCCCGGGTCCCCTACGGAGTACCTGTTCACACCTGGGGTAAACCACGCGCCTGGAAGCGAGGGCGTCCCGCCCTCGTCGCGTCTCCGCGGGCAAGCTGCCCGCGCTCCCGGGAGACATGTGAACACTTACTCTACGGAGGAGTCAGCGGGCGACCGAACTCCTCCGCATAGACATCGGCGACGCCGGCCAGGGCGCGATAGACGTAGCCGGGGACGATGCGGCGCTCCAGCCGGGCGTGCTGGTCCCGCACGTAGACCAGGTTACGCATGAGTTTCATCTCGATCACCCCACGGGCGAACTCCAGGCCCTTCGTTCCTCTGGTGCGCTGCATCCAGGCGACGAACTTGCGCACCGGCGCGGGCGGGCGCCGGGGCGGCCGGCGCAGCATGCGCACGTAGGCGCGCATTCCGGCGCGGCGGTTGCCGCCCTGGGTGAGCTGGCCAGACTCCAGGTGGGGGCGGATCAGGTTGAAGAGTTCCTCGCCCCGCTCGGTGCGCACCAGGGTCCACTGCCAGCGTTCCTCGGGGGGCAGAGGCGCGCCCATGTAGCCGATGGTCAGATCCGACAGGCCGTTCTGGTAGTCGAAACAACTCAGACAGGCGGCGGGGAAGATGCCCCGCTCGCCGCCGAGCTGCGCCACGTCCAGGTCAACGAAATTGACCTTCTCGATGTGCCCGTCCTCATGGCGCAGGTGGATGCGGAAATCCTGCATAAACTCGTGGTGGACGACGGTTTCGGGCGACTTCGAGACCAGCTTGAGGAAGCGCATGAGGTCGGGGTAGGCGGTGTTATCGGTGCAGGGGATGCCGATGACGTAGAGCCGGTCCAGGCCCAGTTCCGCCTCGAGTGCCCGCAGGGCGTGCACCTGGCAGCCGGTGCCGATGAAGGCCAGGCGCTTGAGACCACAGGCGCGCACCTCGTCGAGCACTTCCAGGTTCGGCGAGAGGCAGGGCTTGTTGCCGGCGGAGGCGATCACCTCGGCGGGGGTGCGGGCCAGGAAGGGCAGCGGCGCCCAGCGCGTGCCCGGCACGGCGCGGGTGGTAATCACGCCGTCTACCATGCCCCGTTCGAGCAGCAGGGCGCCCAGGGCGGTCACCACGCCGCTCCACTGGGCCTGGGGGTTGACCGGGCGCAGGCGGATGACATGGATGGCCCGGTAGATGCCGAACAGCAACTCGTCGCCATCGCGCCGGTTCCGACCGTGGAGACGCAATTCGAGCGCCTCGTGCTGATTCTGGACGAAAACGCAGGAGCGCGCCATAGCGGGGCGCAACTCGCCGCCGCACACGCCACAGTCAGAGCAGAGCTTCGGGCGACCCTTGAAGCGCTCGGCCTGGCTGAGGAGGGTGATTTCGTGCAACGGTCGGGCGGATGTGGTAGACATAGGTCTCTCTCTGTCGTGGACGCGGGGGGCGCGGCCCGCCGCGCCTCTCACGAACGGGTGCGTAGACGGCCGCGCAGCGACACCATGTCTCACGCTCCCAGCGCCTCCTTGGCGGAGAGCAGCACGTCGGCGGTAATCTCGGCGTGACCGCGCTCGCGGGCGTACTTCTCGACATTGGCGCGCACCCGGCCCCGCACGAAGAAGGGCACCTTCTTCAGCATAGCCTCGGCCTCGTGGGTCCAGACCGGGGTGCTGACCGTCTGGACCGGCGGAGGAGCGACGGCCACCGCGCCGCCATTGGCGGAGGCGCGGGCCGGCGCGGCATGGGCCACAGGTTCGGCGCGTTCGACGGGCGGGGCCAGGGCGCCATTGCCGACGGGGGCGGTTTCTGCCTCCTCCAGGCCGGCGTCGCCGAAGAGATCGATCAGGTGCTTCTCCATGCCCAGGGTGCAGGTGGTGTAGACCTCATCGGCGATCACATCGGCGCCGTCGAAGCCGAGGAAGGGGCGATAGGCCAGCAGGTGGTTCTCGATATGGGTGGGTGGGGCGATCACCATACAGTTCAGGTCATAGCGACGGGCGGTATGGCGTTCCATCTGCGTGCCGCAGACCAGTTCCGGGCGCAGGTCGGCCAGGCGGGCGGCCACCTGCTGGAACTCGTCGGTGGCCAGGAACTGCTCATCGGTGACGTAGCCCTGGAGCTGTTCGCGCACCCAGTCGGCCTCCTTGAGCAAATAGGTGCCCGCGCCCACGATGGGCATCCCCAGTTCATCGGCGAGGAACTTGACCACGCCGACAGTATGGGTCGCGTCGCCGAAGACAAAGGCGGTCTTGCCGGAGAAGCTCTCCATATCGGCGGTGCGAGCGAACCAGGGCACGTTGGAGGGCGCCGACATACCATCGAGGGAGAAGGCGGTGAGGGGTGGCAGCGTGACCGGGGCGAAGGCAGGCCCGGCGGCGCGCGCGCCAACCTGATTGAGCTGCTCGACCAGGGCATTGAGCCAGCGCAGGGTGGGCTGCACGCCGATAGGCGCCTCGCACAGGGCGGGCACGCCAAACTGCGCCTGCAGATGTTCGGCGGCCAGGCGCCCCAGTTCGCGATAGGGCGCGATGGTCACCCAGGCGGCGGGGAGGCGGCGCAGATCGTCAATCGCCGCGCCCCAGGGAGCGACAACATTGATATCCACGCCGAGCACCCGCAGCATGCGCCGCAGGGCGATCAGATCGTGACGGGCGTGGAAGCCGAGCGACGAAGGGCCGAGGATATTGACGCTGGGGCGGGGCGTCAGCGCCTGGGGCGCGGCATAGCGCCGCACCAGTTCGGTAAACAGCCCATCGGCGGCGCGGGTCTCGGCCATACGGTAGGGATTGGCATCGAAGACCATCACCTCGCAGCCGACGCCCGAGGAACGCGCGGCGATCTCCAGGTTCTCCTGGAGCAGAATGGTGGAGCACGAGACCACCACCACGATCAAGTCGGGGCGCTTGCTGGCCTCGACCTGCCGGAGGGTTTCGGGCAGGCGGATGGTGCCGCGGGCCAGGTCGGTGCCGCTCACCACGCTGGTAGTCATGGCGGGGAAGCCGGGGGTGCGCTCCAGCATGGTGAAGATCGTCGTCACATAATCATCGCCCTGCGGCGCGTGGAAGACGGCGTGGACGCCACGCATCGAGTTGGCGATCCGGCCAACGCCGTGGTGGGCAGTGCCCTCGTACATCCAGTAGGCTAGTCGCATCGCTCGTCCTTTCAGCGCGATCAACTCCGCATCAGCGGGATCACCTCACCCGGGATGCTGGGCATCACCCCGGCGGTCCAGACCGGATCGAGGCCAAGGGGGTCGAGCTGGGCGTGGCGGCGCAGGGCGCGGGTGCACAGGCTGGCGAGCGTATTGACGCCGGCCCAGCCGTGGATGGGCGAGAAGATGAACTCGGTGCCCCACTTGGCGACCACGCCGCGCCCGATCAAGGGGTTGGCGGTAATGATGTTGGAGATCACCAGATCAGGCTGCTCCTCGGCGATGGAGCGGAGCTGGCGCTCGAAATTGGCCTGTTCGACCAGGCGCACCCCCTCCAGGGCCTTCAACTCGCGATGGTGGAAGCGCCGGTTGATGTAGGGGGTGGAGCACTCCAGCACCTCGGCCCCCGCGGCGCGCAGAAAGCGCGCCAGGGGCAGTTCGAGGAGCGTATCGGCGGCGAAGAAGACCTTCTTGCCCCGCAGCAGGTCAGTATGGGGCTTGATGCGTTCCCAGGCCTGAGCCTCGCGCTGCGAGAGATCCACCTGGAGGCCGAACTCGGCGGCCAGATCCTCCCAGAAAGCGCGGCAGCCGTCGGGGCCAAAGGGGAAGAGCGAGGAGAGCACGCGACACTCGCGCTCATTGACGAGCTGGTTGGCGACCCTGGGCAGGAAGGGCTGCAACGGGGCGATCACCGTGCCGGGGCCGATGGGCGGCAGTTCGTGGAAATGATTGGCGGGCAGGAACCCGGCCACGGGAATGCCGAGACGGGCGGCCTCGAGGGCGAAATCATCGGCGATGGCGTCGTTGACCGAGCCGAGGAAGACCACGCGCCGGTCATCGGGCGGGGCTACCGGGCAGAAGGGCAGCAGCGCCTGCAACACCGAATCCTCGCTCTGGGCGAAGGTGTAATCCAGCCCCGAGGCCGGCACGAACAGCACCGGCACCTCCGGCGTGCTCACCGAATGGGCCAGACCCTCGAACTCCACCTTCATCACCTCGGGCGTGCACGACGAGAGCAGAAAGATCACCGAGGGCCGATGTTCGCGTTTGATCTCCTCGATCTGATCGGCGATGTGGGGCTGCGCCGAACTCAGATCGCCCTCCTCAAGCAGTGAGACAGCGAAGCGGGGCCGGGCGAAGATCATCACGCCGAGGGTGTTCTGGAGCAGATGGGCGCAGGTGTGGGTGCCGAGGATCAGGAAGAAGCTGTCCTTGATCTTCTGGTAGAGCCAGCCAACGCTCACCAGCCCGCAGAACGAATGGTACAGACCGTCTTCGCGCGTAAAGGATGCCTTCGGGGGCATAGCACTCTCCCTTGGGGAAGGCCGGTACGTTGCTCACCGGGTCACGGCGTTTCCCGCATTATAACACTTTATGAAAGATCGTGTTATATAAACATTTTTTGTGCATAAGGTGTGCACGGCTACGCGGCCCAGTCCCGGGGCGTCAGGAAGCGGGCCAGCTCGGCCTCGGGCGAGCCGGGTTCGGGCGCATACTGGAACTCCCAGCGGGCCAGCGGCGGCAGCGACATCAGAATGGCCTCGATGTTGCCATCGGTTTGCAGGCCGAAGCGGGTGCCGCGGTCGAGCACCAGGTTGAACTCGACGTAGCGCCCGCGCCGGTAGAGTTGCCAGCGGCGTTCGCGCTCGCCGTAGGGAGTGGCGCAGCGGCGGCGCACCAGGGGCAAGTAGGCAGCCAGAATGGTGGCGGCGCCCTCACGGACGAAGGCCAGCGTCCGGTCGAAGCCCTCCTCCCCGGGGAGGCTCAGGTCGTCGAAGAAGATCCCGCCGATGCCGCGCATCTCTTTGCGATGGGGCAGGTAGAAGTAGCGGTCGCACCAGTCCTTCACCGTCGGGTAATCCACCACGCCATGCCGCTCGACATAGGCCTTGAGGGTGGTGTGGAAGTGGCGCGCGTCTTCCTCGAACCCGTAGGAAGGCGTCAGGTCCATGCCGCCGCCGAACCAGCGCTCCGTCCCGGCCTCGAAGTAGCGAAAGTTGGCGTGAAAGGCGGGCACGTAGGGGTTGCGCGGGTGCAGCACCATCGAGACGCCGGTGGCGAAGTAGGGATGCCCCCGCGTGGCGGGCTTCTCCTGGTAGATGCTTGGCGGCACTTCGGACCCATGGACGGCGGAGACGTTCACCCCGGCGCGCTCGAAGACCGCGCCCTCGGTGAGCACGCGGGCCGTGCCGCCACCCCCGCCAGGACGCTCCCAGGTCGCGCCATCGAACCGGCCGGGCGGCAGGCCGGCATAGGGCGCGCCCTCGCGCTCTACGTCTTCAAAGCCAGCGATCAGGGTCGCCTGCGCCTCGCGCATCAACTCGTGGACCAGTTCACGGGTGTCGGTCAGGGTCATTGGCGTTCCTCTCCGTTGCTTTGTCCTGCCGAACGGGCGGGGCAACCGGGTTTCCCCACGCCTCCGCTGAAAGCGTGGGGAAATCCTCTCCCGCGATCATCTTGAAGGAGGGAGTAGAACAATCAGGTTGCCCCGAGGTTCACCCCAGCGCCTCGCGCGCCTCGGCATAATTGCGATAGACCGCCTGCGGCATATCGATCCCCTCCAGTCGCGCGCCGAGCAGACGCCGGAAAAAGGCGTTGGTCGAATAGCGGGTCGAAGAGAGAAAGTAGCGCTCGGTGTTGCGCCGGACCATGGCGTAGAAGGCGTCGGCGGCGGCGGGGTTGAGACAGTAACGGTTGAACCGGCAACACTTCACAGCAGCAAGGATACCGCAAAACGACGCCCCCGCGCTATGCCAGAGCCAGCGCCTCGCGCGCGGCGGCCAGGGTGCGCTCGACCTCATCGGGGCCGTGGGCGGCGCTGAGGAAGCCGGCTTCAAACTGCGACGGCGCCAGGTAGACCCCCCGTTCGCACATAGCCCAGAAGAAGCGCCCGTAGCGCTGCGGGTCCACCAGACGCTTCGCCTCGGCCCAGTTGGTGACGCGAGCGCCGGCCTCCTTCAAGAAGTAGAACCCGAACATCGTGCCGACCTGGCCCACCTGGAGCGGAACCTGGCGTTCTTCGGCCAGGGCGCGCAACCCGGCGGCCAGTTCGGCGGCACAGGCGGCGGCCCGGTCGAAGGGCGTCACGCCTTGCTCAGGGGTGAAGGCCGTGGTGAGCGTCGCCAGGCCGGCGGCCATGGCCAGGGGGTTGCCCGAGAGGGTGCCGGCCTGGTACATCGGCCCGGCGGGCGCGACCATCTGCATGATCGGCGCTTTGCCGGCGTAGGCGCCCACGGGCAGGCCGCCGCCGATGACCTTGCCCAGGCAGGTCAGATCCGGGTCAATGCCCCACAGGCCCTGGGCCCCGCCAGGGGCGACCCGGAAGCCGGTCATCACCTCATCGAGGATCAGCAAGGCCCCGTGCTCGCGGGTCAGCGTTCGCAGCCCTTCGAGGAAACCCGGCTCGGGGAGCACAAAGCCCATATTGGCGGCGACCGGTTCGACGATCACCGCGGCGATCTGCCCGCCGTGGGTGGCGAAGAGGTTCCGCACCGCCTCGAGGTCGTTGTATTCGGCGGTGAGGGTGTCGGCGGCGGTGCTGGCGGTGACGCCGGGGCTGTCGGGCAGGCCCAGGGTGGCCACGCCTGAGCCGGCCTGCACCAGCAGCATGTCCGCATGACCGTGGTAGCAGCCGGTGAACTTGACGATCTTGTCGCGGCGGGTGTAGGCCCGCGCCAGACGCAGGGCGCTCATCGTCGCCTCGGTGCCGGAGTTGACGAAGCGCACCTGCTCGAGCCCGGGCATCAGTTCCAGCACGCGGCGGGCCAGGGCCGTCTCCAGTTCGGTGGGCGCGCCGAAGCTAGCGCCGCGCGCGACCTGGGCCTGCACCGCCTCGACCACCGCCGGGTGGGCATGGCCGAGGAGCAGCGGCCCCCAGGAGAGCACGTAGTCAATATAGCGATTGCCGTCGGCGTCCCAGATAGAGGCGCCCTGGCCGCGTTCGATGAACAGCGGCGTGCCGCCGACGCCGCGAAAGGCTCGCACCGGCGAGTTGACCCCGCCAGGGATCAGCCGAACGGCCTCGGCGTAGAGTTCTTTCGAGCGGGCATAGCGGTCACTCATGGTTCACTCCGTGGCTTTTCGAGCCTGTCTAACGTAACGTGAACACAGCCCCGCGGGCGGGTCTGGGCGGGCGCCGTCTCCGCGCGGATGCGGGCCGGCGGCCCGCGCACCCGGGCCTGTGCCCCTCACCCGCCCGCGGGCGGGTCCGGGCGGGCGTCGCCCGCCCAGGAACAACCCTGGGTTCATCCCGTTGGTGTGGAGCAGGGGTCTGGGAAAACCAGGTTTCCCCAGCCCCTCTCCAGCGGGCGGATGTGGGCGGGCGCCGCCCCCGCGCGGATGCGGGCCGGCGGCCCACGCACCCGGGCCTGTGCCCCTCGCCCGCCCGCGGGCGGGTCCGGGCGGGCTACGCCCGCCCAGGAACAACTTTGTGCTCATGCCGTCGGTGTGCGGCTTCGCCGCACAGACGGCTGAAGGGAGCCGTGCAGCGGTCAGGTGCGATACCCCTGAACGAACTCCACCAGACGGCGCACGTTATCTTCGGGCGTTTCGGTGAGGATGCCGTGGCCGAGGTTGAAAATGTGGCCGGGGCGCCCGGCAGCCTGGTCGAGGATGGCCCGCGCGCGGCGCTCGATCTCGGGCCAGGGGCCGTGGAGCGCGATGGGGTCGAGGTTCCCCTGCACGGCCACGCCGGGGCCGAGTTGCGCCCAGCCATCATCGAGGCGGATGCGCCAGTCGAGGCCGATGACCTCGGCCCCGGTCTCGCGGAGCAGGGGCAGCATACCGTTCAGATCGGTGCCGAAGTAGACCACCGGGGGAGCCTGGCCGGGAGCGAAGGCGGCGCGGAACCGGCCGATGGCCCGCTGGAGGTGCGGCAGCACATACTCGCGGAAATCGTCGGGGGCCAGGACGCCGGCCCAGGAGTCGAAGATCTGCACCACATCGGCGCCGGCGCGTGCCTGAGCGACCAGGTAGTCCGCCACCAGGTCGGCCAGTTTCTCCATCAGCAGGTTCCAGCCCACCGGGTCGCTGTACATCAGCACCCTGGTGCGGCGGTACTCGTGGCCGCCCCCGCCCTCGATGGCGTAACCGGCCAGGGTAAACGGCGCCCCGCTGAAGCCGTAGAGAGCGGTATCGGGGGGCAAGGCCCGCTTCACCAGGCGTAGCGCCTCCAGGGTGTAGCCGGAGGCCTCCTCGACGACGTAGGGCCGCAGGGCCTCGATATCGGCGCGGCTGCGGATGGGGTTGTGGATGACCGGCCCCTCGCCCTTCTCGAAGGTGAGCTGAATGCCGATGCCCTCCAGCGGCGGCAGAATATCGGCGAAGACAATCGCCGCGTCCATGTGGAACGCCTCAATCGGCTGGAGGGTCACCTCGGCGGCCACCTCGGGCCGTTTGACCATTTCGAGGAACCCGTGGCGCTCACGCACGGCGCGGTACACGGACATATAGCGACCGGCCTGGCGCATCAGCCAGATGGGCGTGCGGTCGGTCGGCTCGCGCCGGCAGGCGGCCAGAATACGGTTGGTCATGGAGGTCTCCTTACCCGCGGAGCCAGCGGGCAGCATCTCTGGCCCAGTAGGTGATAATCATGTCGGCGCCGGCGCGGGCAATCGCGGTCAGCGACTCCATGGCGACGCGCCGCTCATCGATCCAGCCCTTCTCGGCGGCGGCCTTGACCATGCTGTACTCGCCACTCACCTGGTAGGCGGCCAGGGGCAGATCGAAGCGGTCGCGCACCTGGCGGATAATGTCGAGGTAAGCCAGGGCCGGTTTCACCATCAGCAGATCGGCGCCCTCTTCGACATCGAGGGCCACTTCGCGCATAGCCTCGCGACGGTTGGCCGGGTCCATCTGGTACTCGCTGCGATCGCCGAAGCCGGGAGGGCTCTCGGCGGCATCGCGGAAGGGGCCGTAGAAGCTCGAGGCGAACTTGGCGGCATAGCTCATGATCGCCGTCTCGTGGAGGCCGGCCAGGTCCAGGGCAGTGCGAATGCGGGCCACCATGCCGTCAATCATGCCCGAGGGAGCGATGATATCGGCCCCGGCCTGGGCATGCACCACTGCGGCCTGGCCCAGGATCTCCAGGGTGGGGTCGTTGAGCAGATACCCTTCGGCCAGACGTTCGTTGTAATACTTGCTCCGAGGGGTGTTGATGATCCCGCAGTGACCATGATCGGTATATTCACAGCAACACATATCCGAGATAACGATCAACTCCGGCACGGCGCGCTTGATAGCGGCGGCGGCGCGGGGCACGATGCCATCGGGGTCGAAGTTCTCGCTGCCCAGGGCATCTTTATGGGCGGGAATGCCAAAGAGCAGCACGGCAGGGATGCCCAGTTCGGCCAGCGCCTCGGCCTCGCGCACGGCCATATCCACGGAGAGTTGCGCATGGCCGGGCATGGAAGCGATGGGCCGCACGACCCCGCTGCCATGGCGAATGAACAGGGGCGCGATCAACTGGTCAACGCGCGGCGCCGTTTCGCGCACCATGCGCCGCAACGCGGCGGTGCGGCGCAACCGCCGCGGCCGGACGGTAGGAAACCCAGACATGCGCATTCCTCCTTTGTGTCGTCGTGCGGCGCCGTGGAGGCGCTTTCCGACACCCCTCTACTTCATTCGGCAGGGGTATGGGGAAACCGGATTTTCCCACACCCCTCCAACTCGCTTAAGGGCCTGCGGGGAGGTCAGGCCTCCCCCCGCCCCTCCAACCGGTAATGCGCCACCAGAGCCTCCAGCAGACCGGCTTCGGTCGAGACGGCGGCCACCACGGCGGGCGGCAGGCCCAGTTCGCGGCAGGTTTCGGCCGTCGAGGGGCCAATGCAGGCCACCAGGCAGCGCCGCGCGGCCTCCAGGCCCTCGGCGCCCACCTGCTGGGCGAAGTAGCGCGCGGTGGAGCCGCTGGTGAAGAGCAGCACGTCAATCGCGCCCTCGCGGAGCCAGGCCGCCAGTTCTTCACCGCCGGGGGCCGGCACGGTGCGATAGGCCACCACCCGCTCCACCAGCGCGCCGGCGGCGCGCAAGCGCTCCTCCAACTCCGGGCGGGCGATGTCGGCATTGGGCAGCAGCACGCGCCGCCCCGCCGGGTCGCCCATGGCAGCGACAAGCTCGGCGCCGATGAAGCGCTCGGGCACGGCGGCGGGTTCAGCGCCCAGCAGGTTACGGCAGGCGGCGGCGGTGGCAGGGCCAACCGCGCCGATCTTCAGCGACACGCGGCGGGCCAGCAGCGGCGCCCGTTCGCCCAGGGCCCGGGCCACAACTTCGACCGCGGTGACGCTCGTCAGCAGCAGCCACTCGTACATCCCCGCCTCCAGCCGGCTCATGGCTTCGGCCAGGGGCGCCGGGTCCTCGGGCGGGGCGTAGGCGATCGTCGGGCGCAGTAACGGCGTCGCGCCCAGGGCCGTCAGGCGCGCCGCCAGTTCATCGCCGCGCCCGGCGGCGCGCGGCGCCAGCACCCGCAGACCCGCCAGGGGCAGGCGGTCGGATTGTGGGCGTTCCGTGTCAGCCATGCGTGGCTCCGTTACCGCTGCCCTCTCCCCGTCAAGGCGGTCAGCACCTCGGCGGCGCCCTGCTCCAGCAAGGCTTCGGCGAGGGCCGTTCCCAGGCGCTCGGCGGCCTCGACCGGGCCGGAGCGTTCGCCGCGGACCACCGTCGCCCCATCGAGGGAGCCGACGAGACCGCGCAGCCGCAGGCGATCCGGCGCGTCAAGGGTGGCATAGGCGGCAATCGGCACCTGGCAGCCGCCTTCCAGGCGCCGCAGGAAGGCCCGCTCGGCCAGGGCGGCGGCGCGGCTGGGCCCGTGATCGAGGGGCGCGAGCAGGGCCAGCGTCTCGGCATCGCCGGCGCGGCACTCGATGGCCAGGATGCCCTGGGCCACGGCGGGCAGCATGGTGTCGGCGGGAACCGGCGCAGCCACGAAGGCCGCGCCGTCGCTCCGCAGGCGCCCATCGGCGCCGAACAGGCCCAGGCGCTCCAGGCCTGCCGTGGCCAGCACGAGCGCATCGTAGTGCCCCTCGGCCAGTTTGCGCAGGCGCGTGTCCACATTGCCCCGCACATCGCGCAGGTCCAGGTCGGGCCGCAGGGCGCGGATCTGGCAGGCGCGGCGCAGCGAACTGGTGCCCACCACCGCGCCGCGCGGCAGGGCCTCGAGAGCGACCTGGCCCGCCGCCGGTGTTTCCGCCCGCAGCACCAGCATGTCGCGCGGATCGACCCGCTCGGGGAAGGCGGCAAGGGTCAGGCCATCGGGAACGATCGACGGCAGATCCTTGCAACTGTGGACGCAGAAATCCACCTCTGCGGCCAGGAGCGCCTGTTCGAGTTCCTTCACGAACAGCCCCTTGTCACCAACGGCGGAGAGGGCGACATCGAGGATGCGGTCGCCGCGGGTCGTAATCACGCGCAACTCCACCTCGAGGCCGGGATGCGCGGCGCGCAGGGCATCGGCGATCAGGGTTGACTGGGCCAGGGCCAGACGTGAGCCCCGCGTCCCAAGGATGCGTTTGAGCATAGACTCTCCACCGTAGTTCGCGTGGCCGCCGAAGCGGCTGACGGGCCGTCGCGCGCCACCCGCGGCGGGTCAGCGATCCGCCGTTGAAGGCTCCAGATTGAACAGATCGCGCACCATCGCCGCGTAGCGCATCCCATCGCCCTCGGCGGCGGCGTCGCGCAGGCGGCGGGTGGGCATATGCAGCAGTTTGTTCACGATGCTGCGGGTGAGGGCCTCGATCACCGTGCGTTGTTCGGGTGAGAGATCGGCCAGACGACGCAAGGCCCGCTCCAACTCGGCATTGCGGAGCGCCTCGGCGTGCTCGCGGAGCATCGTCAGCGCGGGCACGGCCTCCTGGGTGCGCACCCAGGCCTGGAAGGCGCGCATCTCTTCGAGGATGATCTCCTCGGCTCGCTGAGCGGCCTGGGCGCGCTGGCCCAGGGTGGCCCGCACCACATCCTGGAGGTCATCAACGGTGTAGACGTAAGCCCCGGGCACGCTGGCGACATCGGGATGGATGTCGCGGGGCACCGCCAGATCGATCAGCAGCATCTCGGGGCAGGGCGCGGCGCCGTTCACCGCGCAGGAGAGGGTCTTGACCGCCAGGGCATCACAGACGTGCTCACGGTAGATGATCGGCACGGGGGCGGCGGTGGAACTGATGACGATATCGGCGCGCGGCAGCACCGCGGGCAGATCCTCCAGGCCATGGGCGGTCGCGCCGTAGCGCTCGGCCAGTTCGCGAGCGCGCGCGGTGGTGCGGTTGACGATCATCAGCCGGTCGGCGCCGTTGGCGAGCAAGTTCTGGGCGGCCAGTTCGCTCACCTCGCCCCCGCCGACGAGCAGCACCGCGCGGCCCTTCAGTTCACCGAGGCGCTGCCGGGCCAATTCCACGCCGGCCTGCGAAATACTCGCCGCGCCCTGCCCCAGGGCCGTCTCCGAACGGGCGCGCTTGCCGGCGACCAGGGCGTGCTGGAACAGGCGGTGCAGAACCGGACCGACCGTGCCGGCGGCCTGGGCCTGCTCATACGAGGTGCGCACCTGCCCCTGGATCTGGGCCTCGCCGAGGACCAGGGAGCGCAACCCCGAGGCCGTGGCGCAGAGGTGGCGCGCCACATCTTCACCGCTGTAGAAGTACAGCGTATGGGCGAACTCGCGTTCCTCGAGACCGTGAAACTCAGCCAGAAAGGTCACCAGATTCTGTGCCGTACTGCCCGCGTGGCTCACGCCGTAAATCTCCACGCGGTTACATGTCGAGAGGATAGCCGCCTCGGCCAGGAGCGGCGGAGCGTCACCGCTCTTACCGGTGAGTCGGGTCAGCGCGGCGGTGATGTCGGTGGTGGAAAACGCCAGCCGCTCGCGGATCTCCACCGGCGCGGTGGTGTGATCGAGGCCGGCGAGAAGGAGCTTCATGCTCGACCCCCAAATCCTGAGACCAGAGTTCCTGTGCTTGCGGAACCCCGCCCTCATCATCGCGGGCGAGACCCCGTCCTGCGTCGCGTTACACGTTCGTGAAGAAAATCACGCTTGCACGGGCCGCGATCACCCACGGGCGCGCCCTTCGCCAGGCTGAGGGCGCGCCCCGGAGGCGACGGCGTCAGACGTCGGCCATAGCCAGCGCCGAGGCGGGGGCAGGCGCGCGTCCCGCCACGAAGCCAGGCGCATCCACGCGAGCCAGAATACCGACACAGACGAGCAAACCGAAGGCCGACAGCACGAATACGCTGCCGTAGGCGATGGAGGGCGTTCCGGTCATCCAGAGCACGACGTCGCGCAGGACCCCGCCGAGGGCCACGCCAACGCCGCGGAAGACGAGCTGCGCCACCGTCCAGAGACCGAGGTAAGCCCCGGCGTGACGATCGGTGGTCATGGCCATCAGCAGCCCGATCGCTCCAACGGTGTAGACGCCAAAGCCCAGGCCGAAGAGGAAGATGGCCGGGACGAGCAGGGCCTGCAGCTTGAAGAACCCCGCCACCCCGATGAGCGCCAGCGGCAGCGCGGTGAGGAGCAGACCGAGCCGCGCGGTGGGGGTTTGTTCGTGCGGGGCGCGCCGGCGAGTGAGCACCGTGACGCTGATCATACTGATCAGCACCCCCAGCCCCCAGAAGGCATTGAAGCGCGTGGTCGCGCCCACATCGAGACCAAAGACATCGCCGCCGAAGGGCTCCAGGACGGCGTCCTGGGCGAAGGCGCAGATCGAGCCGAGCGCCAGCAGCACGAAGAAGGCGCGGGGCCGCGGATCGGCCCAGATCATCCGCAGCAGGGGCAGGAAACCGATCGCCGGCTCGCCATCGGGCGTCACGGTCGCTGTGGCGGCGCGTCGATCTTCGCCCAGCACCGAGAAGAACCAGAAGGGGATCGCCAGCCCAACCCCGATCAGGACGGTGCGGAAGAAGGCTTCAGGGCTGTAGTGCTTCATCACCGCGGCGTAGATCCCCGGCACGATCACCGAGGCCACCAGGAGCATGATCTGAGCGATGCTCAAGGCCTGGCCGCGCTTGCTCGGCGGGGTGCGATCGCGGATCAAGGCCATGAACGGGCTGCCCGAGATCAGCGTGCCGATGCCGTAGATGAGAAAGGCCAGCGTGGCCAGGACCCACCCCGCGAGCGAGGCTGCGTCTTCGGCAATCTGCAAGGTCGCCAGGGGCGTGAGGAGCAGGCCAAGTACCATCAGGGCCCGCCCGCTCCAGATGTACGGCGTCCGGTGGCGCCCGAAGAGCGGATGGCTATCGGAGCGGTTGCCGGCCCAGATGCTGAGCGGGGCCAGCAGGTAGCGGAGCGCCGAGAGCAGGGCCACCGGTGTGGCGAGGACCCCCAGATCGCTGATCAGCACCCGGTTCCACACCGCCGAGGTCAGCATGTCGGAAAAGGCGGAGCCAACGTGGAACGATCCGATCTTAAAGGTTCGCGGCAGATTCAGCTTCTCGGCCTGGTCGTTGCGTTCAGTGGTGTCGTGCATCGCTTTACCCCCGCCAGAACATCGGTCATCAGGCGCCTCTCGCGGCGATCACTCCTCCCGCTTTCGTCACTGGGCGCCGGCCTCCGCGGCGCGGCGTCGGCAGTCCTCGCGGCGATCACTCCTCCCGCTTTCGTCACCGTTGCAGATGCGCCGCACCCTAAGACAGGGTTTCGCTATGCGACCGTTCCTGGTGACCGTTGGGGGAGGTGCGGGGAGGGTTCGCACCCCCTGCGTCCCCTCCCGCCGCGTCCATCACGATCAGCGTGTCGGACCACTAAGCATCCCCGGCAACGGCAATCAGTTCGGACAGCGAAACTTCCTGCTCGCCCCGGAAGGCGGCGGGATCAATCTGCCGCAGGAGCACGAGGGTAACGCAGAGGATCAGCCCCTCGAGCAGAAAGACCACGCCGTACCCGGCGACGGGATTGGCGAGAAGAGCAGTGGCGAGGTCGCGCACCACGCTGGCCAGGAAGTTGCCCATGCCCCGCGCCGCAGCATCGGCCATGCCCCAGGCGCCGATGAACAACCCGGCATTGGTCGGCGTGGTCATATCGAGCATCAGCGCCAGGTTGGTGGTGGTGGCAATCCCCGTGCCGAAGCCGAGAATGGCGATCCCGGGCACGAAGAGCGCCTCGACGTGCAGCATGCCGCTCATCGTGATGGTAAAGAAGCCCAGGGCCGCCAGCGAGGCCCCCAGGGTGGCCCCGGCTTTCTTGCTGAGGAAGCGGCTCAACACAAAGCCGTAGAGCAAGAGGGCCAGCAACGTCGCCCCGCCCCACACTGCAGTCAACTGGGTCGTCTGGCGCACGCTCATCCCGAAGGCTTTGGCCCCAAACGGCTCCAGCAACACGTCCTGGCCGAGAATAGCCGCCAGGAGCAGGGTCAGGTACACGAAGAAGGCCCGCGCCTGGGGGTTGCTGACCACCGCGCCAATCGCCTCGCGCGCGCCGTGGCGCTCGCCAGCGCGGGCCGCCTGCCCGCGCGGCTCCAGGCCGATCAACCCCAGAAAGCCCAGCGTCAGGGCAATACCGCCGGCGCCGAAGAAGACGCGCACCAGCAGATCGGGGTCGTAGTGCTCCAGGGCCCGCCCGGTGATGATCGCCGTGGCGATCACCGCGGTGATCATCATGAACCACATCACCGCGATGGTTCGGGAACGTTGCCCCTCGTTCGACATATCGCTGGCAAGGGAGAGGTAGGAGACCACGGCCAGGTTGTAGCCGATCCCCCAGATCAAAAAGGCGACGAAGGCAAAGGCCAGCCCCGGCCAGAAGTTAGCATCCATCGCCAGCGCGGCCAGCGGGGTGAGCATCGAGCCGCCCACGCAGAGCAGC
Source organism: Chloroflexaceae bacterium (assembly GCA_034434655.1). GTDB lineage: Bacteria > Chloroflexota > Chloroflexia > Chloroflexales > Chloroflexaceae > JACAEO01. The sequence continues at coordinate 10,102 of DAOTYR010000571.1, read as the reverse complement.
AATCCCGCGGCGATGTAAGGCGTGCGCCGATAGCCCCACAGCGGATGGGTGTCGGAGAACTGCCCGATCACCATCTGCATCGGCGAGAGCAGGTGGGGGAGAATGATCAACCCCGCCACGATGGTCGCCAGGATGCCCAGTTCGTGGATCATCACCCGGTTCAGGACGCTGGTGATGGGGACCAGACTGACCGCCACCGCCATGTGGATCAGGCCAAGCCGGAAGTTCTTGAACAAGGTCATCGCGCGCTCCTGAGGTGAACCTGGGGGCAACCGGGTTTCCCACGCCCCCGTCCGCCGGGGAAAACCGGGTTGCCCCGCGTCCTGCCCTTAATCCGCCGCCACGGTCTCGGCGCGCCTGGCGAGCTGATCGCCCATCCTATCGGCCAGAGCCACGCCGTTGTGCCAGCACTTCGGCACGCCCACCCCGCCACGGTAGCTGCCCAGGAAGGCCAGGCCGGGCCGCTCGCGTTCCAGGCGTTCGAGTTCGGCGATGCGCGCATCGTGGCCAGAGGTGTACTGGGCGATGGCCCGCTCCCAGCGGGTGGCGTGGGCCAGTTCCGGGTCGCCCGCGGCGCCGATCACGGCGGCATGTTCGGCCACGGCGACAGCGATCAGGTCCGCGTCGCTCTGCAGGGCCAGCTCGGGGGCCAGGGCCCCGCCCATCAGCGTCGTGGTCAGCACCCGTCCCGCCGGAGCGCGCCCGGCGAACAGCGACGAGGACCAGAGGATGCCCAGGAAACGCCGCCGCTCCGAGGAGGGGGCCAGCACGCCGAAGCCATCGAGGGGATGGCGCACCTGCTCGCGGCGGTAGCCGAGTTGCACCACTGAGACCGGGGCGTAGGGAATGCCGCGCAGCGCCGCCGCGGCTCGCGCGTCCAGCCCCTCAACCAGCCCGGCGGCGGCGTAGGCCGGCAGGGCCAGGATCACCGCCCGGGCCTCCAACGTCTCGGGCAACCGGTCGCGCTCGATGGTCACCTGCCAGAGGGCCCCGTCGGGGCGCACCGCGGTGGCCCGGGTGTTGCGCCAGACCCGCCGCGGCCCCAGGGCGGCGGCGATGGCCCGCGGCCACTCGGCGAGGCCACCGGGGAAGTTGAAAGTCAGGCTGCGCATCTTCGGCCCTCTGGGCGCGCCGGGGGCGGGCTTCTCGCGCCCGCTCAGCATGCCCTTGATGATGCTGCCGGCGCGCTGCTCGGCTTCCCAGAGGCTGGGAAACGCCGCCTTGACCGAGATCTGCGCCGGGTTGCCGGCATACACGCCGGCGACGAAGGGATCGACCAGACGCGCCGCCGGCTCAGGGCCGAGCCGCCGGGCGAAGAAACTCGCCACGCTCTCATCGCCGCCGGTGGCGCGGGGGATGAACGGCTCGCGGAAGATCCGCAGCTTCGCCGCGCTGGAGAGCAACGGCGTGCGCGCCAGGCCCACCGGCGACATGGGGATCTCCTCGGGCTTGCCGTTGAGCAGCACGTAGCGCCGCTTGCCCTTGCGGTCGGCAGGAACGAGACGCGCCGCCAGCCCCAGGTCGGCGAACTCGGCCCACAGGCGCGGGTCCTTCGTGGCAGCCGTGTTCGGACCGCAGTCGAGCACGTATCCTTCCGGGGTGACGATGCTGCGCATCACCCCGCCGACCTCGGGGGCCGCCTCGATCACCAGCACCTCGAGGCCGCGCTTGAAGAGCGTATAGGCTGCGCTCAGGCCGCTGATCCCCCCGCCGACAATGATGGCATCGTAGGTCTCCATGGCGTTGCCTTTCCTCACCGCAGGCCGACTCGCCGCGCGGCGCGAGCCGCCTTAGATCGTCCGTGAGAAGAGCGGTCGCTCCGCCGTGCGCGCCAGATAGGCGTCCAGTTCCATACACAGGTTGCGCAGGAAGAAGCGCCCCAGATCGGTGACCACGATCCGCTCGCCGTCCACTTCCACCAGGCCCTCCTCGGCATGCGCGGCCACTCGCTCGATCGCCTCAACCATGGCCTCGTCGCCCTCGTCGAGGGCGCTGCTGAGGGGCAGTTCCAGGTTGCACATCAGGTGGGTGATCGCCGCCCGCCGCCAGCGGTCGTCGGCGCTGAGCCAGTGGCCGCGCACGATCGGCAGGCGGCCCTCGTCCAGGGCCTTCTGGTAGCGGCCCAGGTGCGCGTCGGTCTGGGCGAAGCAGCCCCCCAGATCGCCGATGGCGCTCATCCCCAGACCCAGCAGGTGCGGCGCGGGGCGCACGGTGTAGCCCATGAAGTTGCGGTGCAGGCGTTTCTCGCGGGCGGCCACCGCCAGTTCATCGTCGGCGAGCGCGAAGTGGTCCATGCCGATCCAGTCGTAGCCCGCCGCGGTGAAGCGCTGCACGGCCTGCTGGAAGAGGCCGAATTTGGCGTAGGGCGAGGGCAGCCCGGCGGCGTCCACCCGCTTCTGATTGGGGCGCGCCTGGGGCAGATGGGCGTAACTGAAGCACGCCAGCCGGTCCGGGCCAAGGTCAATGACGGCGTCGAGGGTCCGGGCGAAGCTCTCGGCGCTCTGGTAGGGCAGTCCGTACACCAGGTCAAGGTTGACGCTGGCGTAGCCCGCTGCGCGGCAGGCGGCGAAGAGCGCGGCGGTTCGCTCGAAGGGCTGGATGCGGCCAATCGCTGCCTGCACCCGCGGCTCGATGTCCTGCACGCCAAGGCTCACACGGTTGAAGCCCAGTTCACGGTAGAAGGCCGCCTGCTCCGGACTGCCGAGGCGCGGGTCCATCTCCAGGGCGATCTCGCCCTCACGGTCAATGGCGAAGGCCGCGTCGAGCATGGCCATCAGCCGGCGGGCCTGGGCCTCGCTCAGAAAGTTGGGCGTGCCCCCGCCCCAGTGGAGTTGCACCACCCGGCGCCGTTCGCCCAGGAGCGGGGCCACGATGCTCAACTCCCGCTCAACCCGGTCGAGGTAGGCGTCCACCACGTGAGGGTGCTTCGTCGAGGTGGCGTTGCAGCCGCAGTAGGCGCAGCGCTCGGCGCAAAAAGGCAGGTGGATATAGACGGAGAGGGTCTCGTCGGGCCGGGCGGCGACGGCAGCAAGGGCCGCCCGATAGTCGGACTCGCCGAACTGGGCGCTCCACACCGGTACGGTCGGATAACTGGTGTAGCGAGGGCCGGGCTTGTTGTAGCGATCGATCTGCTCTCGCGTCACGTGCACAGGGTCCATGACCTGTCTCCTGGAGCTCGCGTGTCGGGCGCGCTGGCTCACCACGCTCTGCACTATACCCGCGCCATCCGCCGCCCCCGGTGAAGAAACCGCCGCAGCGGGTGGTGATTCGGTCATAAGGCATGGTTCAAAACCTGCGGTTTGCGCTTGACAGGCTGGCGGGGAGGTGTGGAGGGGCCAGGCCCCGCCACAACCACCCCCGTGGTCCCGTGTCGAGGCGAACGGTCAAGCGTGTTTGAACCATGCCTGATTCTTAGTAAATCATTTCATTTCTTATTAATTCTTTACCAATAATTGTTACGTTTCGAAGGAACCCCAGGAGGTGGGTTCCCGGGAGGGCTGCGCCCTCCCGGCCCCGCCCCGCGGACGGCCCCGCCGCCTCTCCAGGCGCGCGTCCGACGCCTCCCCCCAGCGGGGGAGGTTGGGAGAGGGCCGCGCCACGCGCAGCGCCTTGCTCCCCGCGGCCCCTCAGGCCGCGCCGCCGGTGACGATCCCTTCCAGACGGTCCTCCAGATCCTCGTAGATCGAGCGCAGGCGGTCGAGGGTCTCCTCATCGGTGTCCCAGAAGCCGCGCCCGCTGGCCTCCAGCAACCGGCGCACCATCCCCGCGGCGGCGTGGGGGTTGAGCCGGGCCAGGCGCTCGCGCATCTCGTCGTCGAGGGCGTAGGTTTCGGCGACGCTCTGGTAGACCCAGCCTTCCACCGCGCCGGTGGTGGCGCTCCAGCCGTAGGTGTTGTTCAGGCGCGTCTCGATCTCGCGGGCGCCCTCGTAGCCGTGGGCCAGCATGGCCTCGTACCACTTGGGATTGAGCAGCTTGGCCCGGGTCTCCAGGCGCACCATCTGGCTCAACGAACTCACGCGGCTGCCGCCGGTGGTCACCGCGTCCGAAACCAGCACCTCGGGGCGTTTGCCGCTCAGGCGCTCGATGCTCTTGGTGACGCCGCCGAGGCTCTCGTAGTAGGTGTCGATGTCGGAGATGCCCACCTCGAAGCTGTCGATGTTCTGGAAGGTCAGACTCACGCCGGCCAGGGCCTGTTCGAGCAGGCGCCGCGAGTCCTTCCATTCGCCGCCTTTGCCCAGGGTAAAGCCTTTGCGGCTGAGGAAGGCGTCGCTGATCTGGCTATCGTCCTCCCACGAACCGCTCTCGATCAGGTGGTTGACGTGGCTGCCGTAACTGCCCGGCGCGTTGGCGAAGACGCGGGTGGCCGCCTCCTCCAGCGGCACGCCCAGGGCGGCGGCCTGGGCCAGGGCATTGCGGCGCACGAAGTTGGCCTCGGGCGGCTCGTCGGCCATGGCGGCCAGTCGGGCGGCTTTGTCAATCAGGCGCATCTGGCCCCCCAGCAGGTCGCGGAAGATGCCGCTGACGGTCACCACCACGTCAATGCGCGGGCGGCCCAGATCGGCCAGGGGGATCAGGGCCACATCGGAGACGTTGCCCAGCTCGTCGGGCACGGGACGCACGCCCATCAGCGCCAGCACCTGGGCCACGCCCTCGCAATCGCTCTTGAGGTTATCGCTGCCCCAGAGCACCACCGCGACGCTCTCCGGCAGCGCGCCGCCGTCGGCGAGCGCGCGGGCCAGCAGTTCGTCGGTCAGGCGCATGGCCCGCTCCACCGCCGCCGCCGAGGGCGCGCGGGCCGGGTCGAGACTGTAGACGTTGCGCCCGGTGGGCACGACGCTGGGGTCGCGCACGATATCGTTGCTCGGCGAGGGGCGCACGAAGCCGCCCTCCAGGCCATGCAACAGCCCGGGCAGTTCCTGATCGCTCGTCAGCCGGGCGAGCAGATCGCCGAGGAAATGGGCCAGCGGCGCCAGTTCCCCCGGCGCGTAGCCACTGACCTCCAGCGGGGCCCCGCCCACGAAGCGCCGGATGCTCTCCTTGCAGCGGGCCTCAACCGCCCGCCAGGACTCCTGGGCCTGCACATCGCCGGCCACGCGCTCACGCAGCGCCGCGTAGTCCAGCCCCATGCTCCGGGCGACGAGGGCCGGCAGGGTCGTCTCCTCGCCGCGCAACTTGAAGCGCTGGAAGGTCGCGGTAAGGACCAGCAGATCCACCAGTTCTTCGGTCGAGGGCGGCGCGCCAAAGACGTGCAGGCCGGCGGGGATCATGCGCTGCTCGATCTGCAGCAACTCGTGGCTGAGATGGGCCAGGTAGCCCGCGTCGGAAGACTCGCCGGCGGGCGCGTCGGCGCCGAGGCCCAGTTTCGCGGCCAGTTCGCGGATGGTCGCCAGCATCCCCGCGTCGGGACGCTGCCGGTAGGCGTCCATGGCGTCCTTCAACTGGCGCAGGCCCTTATAGAGGCCGGCCTGCTGCAGCGGCGGCACCAGGTAGCTGATCAGCGTCGCGCCGCTACGGCGCTTGGCGATGGCCGCTTCGCTGGGGTTATTCACGCTGTAGAGGTAGAAATTAGGTAGATCGCCGATCAGCCGGGCGGGCCAGCAATCGGCGCTCAGGCCCGACTGCTTGCCGGGCATGAACTCCAGCGCGCCGTGGGTGCCGACGTGGATGACGGCGTGAGCCTGGAACTCGTGGCGCAACCAGGTGTAGAAAGCGGCGAAAGCATGGTTCGGCGCGGCATCGCGGGCCATGAGCATGCGCATCGGGTCGCGCTCATAGCCGAAGGGCGGCTGCACGCCGACGAAGACATTGCCAAAGCGCCGCCCCAGGATGCGCAGCCGCCGACCATCGCTGAGCAACTCGCCGGGAGCGCGGCCCCAGTGAGGCTCGATCTCGGTGTAGGCCGGAAAGAGACGCCGGTAATCCTCCACGCTGAGGAACCCCGCCACGGCGGCGTCGGTGCCATGGAGCAACGGCGAGGCGGCGGGATCGCCGCGCCCCTCGATCACCATCTGGCGCAACTCCTCGGCGTCGGCGGGCAGATCAACCGTGTAGCCCCGCTCCTTGAGCGCCCGGAGGATGGCGTAGACGCTGCGGAAGACATCGAGGTAGGCGGCGGTGCCGACATTGCCGAGATTGGGGGGGAAACTGAAGAGCACCAGGGCCAGGCGCTTCTCGTGGTTAGGCGCGCGCCGCAGGGCCACCCGGCGGGCGATGCGGTCGGCGATCAACGCCACCTCGGGTTCGGCGGGCACGAAGGCCTCGGCGCGGGCGGTGGGGCCGCCAAAGACGATCGGCTCGGCGGCGCCCTCCAGTTCAGGCACGGCAATACTCAGGGCCGCCTGCACCGGGGCCAGCCCGCCCCAATCGGCGCGCCAGTCCTCCACCCGCTGGAAAGCCAGGGGGACCGGGGCGAAGTAACCGACATCGAGGGCCTCGAGGGCGGCCCGCGCGTCGGCCGGGCGGCTCTCGGCGGGACCGCCGACCAGGGCGAAGCCCGAGGCGTTGACCAGCAGGTCCACCGTCGCCCGGCGCGGCTCGCCGGCGGTTGTCTTCTTGCGCCGGCCGTGGGCCTCGGGCGCGGCGGTAAAGAAGGCCTCGATCGCCGGGCGCATATCCAGGCCCGAGGCGTAGGCCATGCGCGCCTCCAGCCCGCGCGCCTCCAGCGCCCGCGCCAGCGCGTCGAGATGGGCCGTATTGCCGCTCAGGGCCACCGTCCGCAACGCCAGAATGCCCACCGCGCCCTGCGATCCCGCCGGGCGGCCCGGCTTGCCCGCCGCGCGCGCGCGGCTCGCGCGCCACTGCTCATAGGCCGCCAGCGTCTCGAAGGGCGCCGGAGCGTCGGGGTGGATCAGCGCCTGCTCTGGATAACTGACCGGGTCGAGGATGGGCAATTTTCCCTTATACCCGGGCACGTAGGCTTCGATCAGCAGGCAGATCAGCCGGTAGAGATTCTCCGGCGAGGCATTGGTCCAGTACTGATGGGCGACAATATAGGTATAGAGATCGCGGGCCTTGCCGGGGATGAGGCGCAGCACCCGCGAGAGATTGCGCAGCACGGCGAGTTGGCGGCGCGCCTCGCCCGCGCCGCCCTGGGGCCGCAGCTTCTTGATCCACTGGCGCAGCGGGCCGCCGGCCTCCTCGCTCTCGCGGGCCGCCAGCACGAACTTGCCGATGCGCGTCCGGCGAATGAGCGCCGGGTTCGAAGTGATAATCAACACCGGACAGGCGGCCCGTTCGAGCAGGCGCTCCAGCGGGCGCACATACTCCTCGCCGAAGAGGCGCGCGCCGAAGACGAACGCCGCCCCGGCGACGTCGCGCTCCAGGCGCCGCCAGCCCTCCTCATCGCGCAGCGAGGCGGCGTCGTAGCAGGCGGGGGTCACTGCGACCCCGTGCTCGGCGCGCAGCCTCGCCGCGGCCTGGCGCAGGGCGGCGGCGTGGTTGCCATCAATGGTGAGAAAGACGATGCGCATCGGCGTTCCTCGCTGCCTAATCCGCGGCGGCAACGCGCCGGGACTGCCAGCCCGGACCGGGGTAGTTCGGGAAGCCCTCCAGACCGCGCCACTTTGTCGCCTCACTGGTGGGCAACGGCGGCAGGCGGTAGATTGCCAGCAAGCGCAGCACGATCGCGGCGCGCAGGCGCGCGGCCTGAGCCTGGTTCACCGCGCCGCCGCGATTGGCCAGTTCATTGGCGCGGGCATCGTACGCGGCGGCCTTGTCGAGGTGGCGGAAGAAGCGCGGATCGTCCACCGGCAGGGTCTCGGGGTAGACCTGGGTCGAGATCCGGTTGCAGAGGCGAATGACATCCTGGTCATAGGCGCGCCAGTCGAGGCCCAGGGCGCGGTAGAACTCGGCGCGGCGGCAATCGTTGAGGTACATCGTGGCGTACACCGCCAGGAGGAAGAAGCGGATCCAGCGCCGGTTGGCCGGCCGGTTCAGCAGTTCGGGCTGGCTGCGCATCAGCATCGAGAAGAACTCGCCGTGGCGGTACTCATCGTTGCACCACTGCTCGAACCACTTGAAGATCGGATGGATGATATGGTCGGGATGCTTCTCCAGATGGCGGTAGATGTGAATGTAGCGCGAATAGCCGATCTTCTCGGAGAGATAGACGGTGTAGAAGATGAACTTCGGCTGGAAGTAGGTGTACTTTTTGCGCTTCTGGAGCACGCTCAAGTCGAGCGCCACATTCAGGTCGGCCATGGTCTTGTTGAGGAAGCCGGCGTGACGGCCCTCATCGCGGCTCATGCAGCGGAAAATGGCCCGCAGCGTCGGGTCCTTCAGATGCTTGACCATCTCGGCGTAGAGGATGCAGCCGGAGAACTCCGCGGTGCAGGAGCGCTCGAGGAACTCGATGAACAACTGCCGCGCGGGCATATCATCGAAGTTGGCCAGGAACTCCTCATTGCGCTTGAAGTGATTGCGGTTATAATCGCGCTCAAACTCCTCGCGGATCCACTCGAACTCATCACGCAAGCCGTTCCGATCGATATCGAGCGCGTCAATAGCCTTAAAATCTGTGGTATAAAAGCGCGGGGTAAGGATGGCCTCCTGCAGGGCATGGCGCGTCGTGACGCTCAGATCGGGCATCTGCTCCATAGCTCCTCCTTAGGGGTGTTCCACCAGTTCATTCACCTCAACCAGGCTGCTCTTCTTGATCAAGTTGCGCCGCAACCAGCTCGCCTTGTAGAGCTTGATGGGACTGGTATACGTAATCTCGCCATGGGTCTGGCCATTGATGCGGGGCAGCGAGACAATTTCCAGGGTATCGCCGGGCTGGATCTCCATCCCCGGCGGCAGATCGACATGCAGATGGAAGTGCTCGTGCTCGCTCTGCAAATGCACCGTGCCCTCGCCTTCCAGCAACGTCTCGCGCTCGTACCAGCGCCAGAGGGCGTAGCCCGCCGCCGCCGCCAGCGCCAATCCGAAGAGTTTGCGCATAGCTTGCCCTTTCTTTGTGCGAGGTAGTACAGATTATGAACTACACGTGATAAAAAAGGCGGAAAAACCACGCCTCCACCATCCCTGCTCGAAGGCCAGGCGCTCCCCAACCCGTTTGCGGGCGGGGGCGGGGGGAACCCCGGCGTCCCCAGACCCCTGCGCGCGGGCCAGGCCCTCACCTTCCCGGGGGCGGGGGTGTGGGGAAACCGGGGTTCCCCTCGTCCCCCTGCGTCCGGGCCGCACCCTGCCAGACCCTCCCGTGGGGGAGGTATGTGCACCTTTAGACGAACAGAGCCTGTTCAGGTGCGCATAGCCTGGACGAGGGTGACGTGGTAGAACCCGCTGCTGATCCGCCGGGCGCGACGGATGGACATGCCGCTGGCGGCGAGGGTGGCGCGCACCAGATCATCGGGAATCATCTGGATATCAGTACGGCGCTGGCCGTGGGGAAAGCAGGCCCCCACGCGATGCATGGCCGCGAGCAGCGGGCTATACGGCGCGTAGGTGACCAGCAGGGTATCGGCGCAGAGATCGGCCAGGTGGCGCAGCATCTGTTCGAACGGCCCGGGCGGGTAGTGGATGAGCACATCGAAGCACGCCACCACCGCGAAGCGCCCCTGCACCTCCTCCAGATCCGCGACCAGACCCTCAACGCGCCCGGCGAGGCCGGCGGCTTCCGCCGCGGCTCGCGTAGCCGCGACCATCTGGGGCGCCAGATCCGCCGCGGTCACGCGCATGCCCCTGCGGGCCAGGGCCAGACTGAACAACCCCGTACCGCAACCCGCGTCAAGGGCCGCGCCTTCGCGGCCACGCCCCTCGGCATCCAGCCACTCCTCCGCCAGGGCCAGCATCTGCGTGTGCCCGTCGCGGATCGAACGGCGGATAGGCGAGAGCCGCGCCTCACCGTAGATGGCCGACCAGCGTTCGAAGCCTACCCCATTGAAGTACTGGCGCAACCGCGCTTTGTGCTGGGTGGTATCCACGTTTGATCCCGGCATCCGCAGGTGAGGAAACTTCGTAGTTCGAACTACATACTACGATCATGCATCGCGATTATAGCATAAAAGTCAACACCAGCGCACTATATGCAAAAGGTGGACAAAAGGTTGAAGCGGCGATCCATGGCTTTCTGATGGGGTAAAATTTTCCTTGAGATCCTTCGGCT
>DAOTYR010000570.1:0-6041 GCA_034434655.1 Chloroflexaceae bacterium | reverse complement strand
TGGTGGGAGGAGCCGGACTCCCTCCCCCCAGCGGGGGGAGGGCTGGGGAGGGGGGCAGTCACCGTGCCCGTGGAGACGCGACGAGGGCGGGCCGCCCGCGCTCCCAGGCGATGTTCATCGGGCGTTGTGCGCGAATCGCATGGACGACTGGTATGACAGGTTCATTCAAGGCTGCCCGCCTACCCGCCCTGGCGTACCAGAACCCACCCGAATGGAGGTGTCATGTGGAGCGGGCAGGGTCTAAAATACGACATGTAAATCGTGATATATTTCTCATACTATGAAGGGGACAAGGTGTCAGGCACATACGACGTGATCGTGATCGGTGGGGGGCCCAGCGGCGTCACTGCTGCGCTCCGGGCGCGTGAACTGGGCGCCACTGTGGCGTTGATCGAACGTGACCGGCTCGGTGGCATTTGTCTCAACGATGGCGTGGTGCCCACCCGCGTGCTCGCGCGGGCGGCGCGATTGGCGCGGGACGCCGGGCAGTTCCCGGCCTATGGACTGCCAGGCGCAGCGCCGGGGATTGATTTTCCCGGGCTTCTGGAACGGGTGCGCCAGACGATAGAGACCGTCCATTACAAGAAGCATCTTCGCGAACACCTGCGGGCAGCAGGGGTGGTGGTGTTCGATGCGGCGGGCGAGGCCCGCTTTCTTGATCCGCACACGCTGGCGCTGCCCGCTGGCGAGCGGCTGGAGGAGGAGCGTTTCATCATCTGTGCAGGCAGCCAGTCGCGCCAGCTCGATGTTCCCGGCAATGAGCACGCGCTCAGCTATCGGGACATCTGGACGCTGGAACGTCTGCCGCGCTCGCTGGTCATTGTGGGCGGCGCCGCCACCGGTTGCCAGCTCGCCTCGATCTTCGCCGCCTTTGGCTGCGAGGTTACCCTCCTGGAAACCGGCCCGCGGCTGATGGGGCGCGCCGACCCGCTGATCGGCGCGGAACTGGAGCAGGCCTTCGCCCGGCGCGGTATCCAGGTGGTTTGTGGAATAGCAGGCATCGAACGCATCGAAGGCCGCGAAGCGGAACGGGTGGTCCATTTCACCCATTCCGGCGAGCAGCACGCGCTGAGCTGCGACGCCGTGTTGCTCGCCGTGGGGTGGGTAGGCAACATCGCGTCGCTGGGCCTGGAGGCCGCAGGTGTTGAGCATCGGCGAGGCTACATCGTGGTGGATGACACCTTGCGCACCTCGGCGCCCCACATTTTCGCCGCGGGGGATGTTACCGGCCGGGTCATGCTGGTGCAGAGCGGCAGCCATGAAGGCCGTATCGCGGCTGAGAACGCCGTGCTGGAAACCAGACGCGCCAATTCGCTGGCCGTGGTGCCCCACGGTGGGTTTACCGATCCGGAGTATGGCTCAGTGGGGCTGAGCGAAGATCAGGCCCGCGCGCTCCACGACTGCGCGGTAGCCGTGGTGCCGTACAGTGACCTGGATCGCGCCGTGATTGATGGAGTCGCCCACGGCGCCTGCAAGTTGATCGTCGCGCGCGAGAACGGGCGGCTGCTGGGCGCCCATGTGGTTGGCGTGCACGCCCTGGAAATCGTGCAGGTGGTGGCGGCCGGCATGGCGGCGGGTATGGAGGTCTCGCAACTGGCCGATCTGGAAATAGCCTATCCCACCTACACGGCAATTGTGGGGCTGGCCGCGCGCCAGTTGGTCCGCGAGCTGGGTCGTGTGGAACTGGCGCCGTCCTGGCGGGCCCTCAGCCGGCTACGGGCGATTGAATGGGAGCGCAGCGACACCCTGCGCAAACGTGACCGTCGCCGAGGGGGCGGCGAGGGGTAAGGCGCCGGCAGGGCGCCTGCCCCTTCAAATGGGTAGGTGCCAGACCACCTCAACGCCTGATATACGAAAAACAATTCGTGATATAATTATCATATATCAAGAGAGGAAGGGAGGAGTTGCAATGGATCATCAAGGCGCCCCTGGCGAGCGCTTCCGCGCGGCAATGGCAGCCGAGCGCCCTCTCCAGGTTGTCGGGGTCATCAATGCCTACAGCGCCCTGCTCGCGGCGCGCTCCGGCTTTCGCGCCCTCTACCTCTCGGGGGCCGGAGTGGCGAATGCGTGCTTCGGCCTGCCCGACCTGGCCCTGACAACCCTTTCCGAGGTGACGGAGGAAACCCGGCGGATCACGGCGGTCTGCCCGCTGCCGTTGCTGGTGGATGTCGACACCGGTTGGGGTGGCGCCCTGATGATTGCGCGGACCACACGGGAGTTGATCCGGGCCGGCGCCGCAGCCATCCAGATCGAAGATCAGATCCAGGCCAAACGCTGCGGCCATCGCCCCAACAAGGCGGTCGTCTCGACGCCGGAGATGGTCGATCGCCTCAAAGCCGTCCTTGATGCGCGTTCCGAGAGCGGTCTGGTCGTGGTGGCCCGCACCGATGCGGTTGCCGTCGAGGGGCTCGACGCCGCGGTCGAGCGCGCCTGCGCCTATGCCGAGGCAGGCGCCGATGTCATCTTCGCTGAGGCGGTGACGTCGCTCGATGACTATCGTCGTTTCGCCACGAGCGTGCCCGCGCCCATTCTGGCCAACCTGACCGAGTTCGGAATGACTCCCCTGTTCACAACCGCCGAACTGGCCGAGGCCGGTGTTGGCCTCGCCCTCTATCCTCTCTCGGCCTTCCGCGCCATGAGTGCGGCGGCTGTGCGCACCTATGAGAGCATTCGTCGCGAAGGCACGCAACGGAGCGTCCTGGACAGCATGCAGTCCCGCGGTGAACTCTACGCGGTGCTCGATTACCACGCCTACGAACAACAACTCGACCGTCTGTATGCGAAGGAGGATCGCTCGTGACTACTGCGAAGAGCGCCGCCGGTCTGGCCGGCGTTATTGCCGGAGAAACCGCCATCTGCACCGTTGGCCAGAGTGGGGTCGGCCTGACCTATCGCGGCTACGACATTGCCGACCTGGCCGCTAACGCAACCTTCGAGGAAGTGGCCTATCTGTTGATCTACGGTCACCTGCCCAACCAGAAGGAACTGACCCGCTACATGCGGCAGATGAAGAAACTGCGCGATCTGCCGGCCGCGGTCAAGGCGGTGCTGGAGCAGATTCCGAGCAGCGTGAACCCGATGGACGTGTTGCGCACGGGTTGCTCGATGCTTGGCGCGCTGGAGGCTGAGAACCGCTTTCAAACCCCGCAGCAGGCCGCCGACCGGTTGATCGCCACCTTCCCGGCCATGATCTGCTACTGGCACCACTATGCCAACAATGGCAAGCGCATCGACACCTCCACCGACGAGGAGAGTCTGGCCGGTCATTTCCTGGCGATGCTGCATCGCGAGAAGCCGGAGGAAGTCTTCCGCAAGGCGCTGGACATTTCGCTCATTCTCTATGCCGAGCATGAGTTCAACGCCTCGACCTTCGTGGGGCGCACGGTGGTCTCAACGCGCGCCGATCTGCACTCGGCCATCACGGCGGCGATCGGAGCCTTGAAGGGGCCGCTGCACGGCGGCGCGAACGAGGCGGCGATGATGCTGATCCAGCGCTTTAGCGACCCCGATGAGGCCGAGGCCGGCGTGATGGAGTTGTTGAAGCGCAAAGAGTTGATCATGGGCTTCGGCCATCGCGTCTACAAGAAGTCCGACCCGCGCTCCGACATTATCAAGCCCTGGGCGGAACGGCTGAGCGCCCTGATGGGCGAGCCGATGCTCTTCGCGGTCGCCGAGCGCATCGAGGCGGTGATGCGACGCGAGCGCTCCCTCTTCCCCAACCTCGACTTTTACTCGGCCGTGGTCTACCACTGCTGTGGCATTCCGACCGATCTGTTCACGCCGATCTTCGTCATCTCGCGCACGGCGGGCTGGGCTGCGCACGCCTTCGAGCAGCGCCACAATAACAAGCTCATCCGCCCCAGCGCCGAGTATGTCGGCCCCGCTCCGCAGCCGTTCCTGCCGATCAGTGACCGGCCGTGAAGGAGAAGCGCCATGGGCAGCACCTATGACCTGAATGATCGCCCTGCTCCTGATACGTTGCTCACCAGCATTGCCGATTATGTGCTCACCTACGAGGTTGAGAGCATTCTGGCCGAAGACACGGCCCGTTACACGCTGCTCGACTCGATCGCCTGCGCCGTGATGGCCTTTCGCTCACCTGAGTTCACCAAGTTGCTCGGGCCGCTTGTGCCCGGCACGGTCACGCCGCATGGGGCCCGCGTCATCGGCACGCCGTACCAACTCGATCCGGTGAAAGCCGCCTTCGACAACGGGATGCTCATCCGCGCCTACGACTACAACGACACCTGGCTGGCGGCTGAATGGGGCCATCCCTCGGACAACTACGGGGCCATCCTGGCGGTCACCGATTTCCTGAGCCGGCTGCGGGTGGCGAATGGCAAGCCGCCCCTGACGATGCGCCTGGTGCTGGACGCCGCCGTCAAAGCCTATGAGATCCAGGGTGTGCTGGCGTTGAACAATTCGTTCAACCGGGTAGGGCTTGACCATGTGATCCTGGTGAAGGTGGCCTCCACCGCCGTGGCGACCTGGCTCCTGGGCGGTGATCGTGACCAGATCGTTGACGCCCTCTCGAACGCCTGGATTGACGGCCATCCCCTGCGCACTTACCGCCACGCCCCCAACACCGGCTCGCGCAAATCGTGGGCCGCCGGCGACGCCACCAGCCGCGGCGTGCGCCTGGCCTTGCTCACCCTGCAGGGCGAAATGGGCTATCCCTCGGCCCTGTCCGCGCCCCGCTGGGGGTTCCAGGATGTGCTCTTCAAGGGCCAACCCGTCACCCTGGAGCGCCCGCTGGGCAGCTATGTGATGGAGAATATCCTCTTCAAGGTCAGCTATCCTGCGGAGTTCCATGCCCAGACTGCGGTCGAGGCTGCGCTGCGGCTGCATCCCCTGGTGCATGGCCGGCTCGACGAGATCGAGCGCATCGAGTTGACCACCCACGAGGCGGCTATCCGCATCATTAGCAAGGTCGGCCCCTTGCACAACTATGCCGATCGTGACCATTGCCTCCAGTACATGGTCGCGGTGCCGCTGATCTTCGGACGGCTCACGGCGGACGATTACACCGACGCCGTGGCCGCCGATCCGCGCATTGACGCCCTCCGGTCCAGAATGGTCGTCACCGAGCATCCGCAGTGGAGCCGTGACTACCTGGATCCGGCAAAACGTTCGATTGCTAACGCCGTGCAGGTGTTCTTCAAGGACGGCAGCGCAACCGAGCGGATCGCGGTAGAATACCCGATCGGTCATCGCGCCCGGCGCAGCGAAGGCATTCCGAGGCTGCAACGCAAGTTCGCCGAGGCCCTTGCGGGCCACTACTCGGCCCGGCGGGCCGATCAGATCGCCGATGTGTGTCTCGATGCGCGCCGCCTGGAGCAAACTCCGGTCCATGAGTTTATGGATCTGCTGGCCTGGTAAGGCTCCGCCTGGCGTCTGTGCCGCCGGATACGATCATGTTCCTTCACCGGTCTGGGGAAACCCGATTTCCCCAGACCCCTGCCTGAGGGTGTAACCCTCCCAACCCCTCCCACCGGGTGGATGGGCTTTCATCTCCTCGCCTACACCCTCATCAACCTCCGAAATCTTCTGCTGAAAGTTTAACTGAGTTCATGTTAAGATGCATCGCCGAGACGCAAAGCGCGCGGAGGTTTCCATCCATCGCTCGCTGCGTCTGATGCGCCCCGCCGCCTGCGCCGCGCCCCCGCCGCCGCCGCCTGCGCCGCGCCCCCGCTTGCGCCCCTACCCCACCACATCGAATATCCACACCCGTCCAGACACATCGCCGCATGCCAGCAGTTGGCCATCGCCGGAAAGTGCCAGGCTGAGGATAGCAGCGTCGCTCCAGAAGAGCACCCGCGACTCGCCGCTTTCCCAGTCCCAGGCGCGGATGGTACGGTCATCGGAGCCGCTGACGATGGTGCGCCCGTCGGGGCTGAGCGCCACGGCGCTCACCCCAGCCGTATGGCCTTCCAGGGAGCGGCGCAGGCGCCCGTCGCGGGCGTCCCACACCTTGACGGTGCGGTCAAAGGAGCCGCTGACGATGGTGCTTCCGTCGGGGCTGAGCGCCACGGCGCTCACCC
>DAOTYR010000569.1:0-5400 GCA_034434655.1 Chloroflexaceae bacterium | reverse complement strand
CCACCGGCGGGAGGGTTTGGGAGGGCGCAGCCCTCCCAGGAACAACCTGTTTTCATCCCGTCGGTGTGCGGCAGAGCCGCATGGAGGGCTACCGTGAACATAGGCTGCTCACCTACGCGCATGCGGCGCCGCAGTCCCTCTCCCAACCTCCCCCCGCTGGGAGGAGGAGCCGGACTCTCGCCCCCGGCGGGGGGAGGGCTGGGGAGGGGGGCGGTCACCTTGCCCGCGGAGCCGCGACGCGGGCGGGCCGCCCGCGCTCCCAGGCGATGTTCATTGCGGCATGGTGCGGCAGAGCCGCATGGACGGCTGAGGTGAACATGGGGGAACCAGGTTCCCCCATCCCCCCGCCCCCGGGAAGGTGAGGACGCAGCCCTTGCGCAGGGGCTGGGGAAAGCGGGTTTCCCCCTAGCCCCACCCGGTGGGAGGGTCTGGGCGGGCTACGCCCGCACGCGGGGGGCTGGGGAAAGCGGGTTTCGCCATATCACTGCTCTCTGGTCGTTCCGTGCCCCGGTTGGTGTCCTGGCGCAGGCGCATGCGTATCAGGACGGTACGTCATTCCCTATCTAGATAGGAGAGGCACGATGGTTCACCTGTTCCGGCCCATGCTCATTCGCCTGTTCGCCTTACTGATCGTTACGCTGCTGATCATCGGGGGTAGCGGCATAGCCGCAGCTCAGTCAGGGTCGCAGGTGGTCAACGTATACTCGGCGCGCCACTACGGGGCGCTGGAGCGAGTATTCCAGCGCTTTACCCAGGAAACCGGGATCGAGGTGCGGCTCTCGCAGGGTTCGGTGCAGTCGTTGCTTGAACGACTGCGTAACGAAGGGCGCCAGACCCCCGCCGATGCCGTGTTGTTCATTGACGCCGGCGGCCTGTGGATCGCCGCCGAGGAGGGGTTGCTTCAAGCGGTCGACTCAGCCCTTCTGCGCCAGAATATCCCTAATGCGCTGCGTGATCCGCAGGATCGCTGGTTCGGGTTGACCCAGCGAGCGCGGGTGATCGTCTACAATCCTAACAAAGTCAGTCCTTCACAACTCTCAACCTATGCTGCCCTGGGAGATCCCAGATGGCGCGACCGGCTCTGTTTGCGTCCCAGTTCTCATATCTATACCCAGGCCCTGGTGGCGCATTTTATCGCTCTGCATGGCGAGCGCGTGACCGAAGAGCAGATCATTCGCCCGTGGGTGCGCAACAATCCGCGTTACATCGACAGCGATACCCGCATCCTCGAAACCATCGCTGCCGGTGGATGTGATGTCGGGATCACCAATCACTACTACGTGGCCCAGCAACTCTCTCGTAACCCCAACTTCCCCGTGCGGGTCTTCTGGCCTAACCAGAACGAGGCTGGCGCCCATGTGAACGTTTCAGGCATGGGGGTGACGACCGCAGCGCGCAACCGTGACAATGCCATCCGGCTGATCGAGTGGCTCGCAACGGAAGGCAAGGGGCAGGGCGCCACGGCGGACACCCTCTCTGGCGGCAACTTTGAGTTTCCGGCCAATCCGAATGCTCCGGTGCATCCGATTATCGCCGGCTTCGGGACGTTCAAGGTTGACCCGATCGGCAAATTCGAGTACGGGCGCTTCCAGCCTGCCGCCATCCGCCTGATGGAACGCGCGGGGTATCGCTAGTGCTCCATGCGGCTGCGCCGCACCCCGACGGGATGACCATAGGGTGTTCTTGGGAGGGCTTCGCCCTCCCAAACCCTCCCACCGGGTGGAGGTATGGGGGAACCGGGTTCCCCCATGCCCCTGCGTGAGGGCCAGGCCTTCCCGCGGGCAGGGGCGTGGGGAAACCTGGTTTCCCCATTCCTCCTGCGTGAGGGCGCAGCCCTACCACACGCTCCCACCGGGTGGGGGTATGGGGGAACCCGGTTCCCCCATGCCCCTGCGGGGCGGGGTATGGGGAAACCAGGTTTCCCCATACCCCTGCGTGAGGGCGCAGCCCTCCCAAACCCTCCCACGGGGTGAGGGTCCAGGGAAACCCGGTTTCCCCGGACCCCTGCTCGAGGGCTGCGCCCTCCCAAACCCTCCCACCGGGTGGGGGTGTGGGGAAACCCGGTTTCCTCGGACCCCGCTCCGAGGGCCTAAGTTCACGTTAGCTATGAGAACTGCGCCATGGGGTACGTGAGTCGTCTGCTTTTTATCGGGCTGGCCCTGGCGCTTGCAGCGCCATCGCTCCTGGTTGCAGCCAACCTGGCGCGGCCCAGTGGCGCCACCTGGCTGCATCTCTGGCAAACCCGCCTGCTGGAGATGGTGGTCCAGACCACGTTGCTGATCGTGGCGGTTGGTGTCGGCACCCTGGTGCTCGGCACTGCGCTGGCATGGCTCGTCAGCGCCTACCAGTTTCCGGGTCGGAAGGCGCTGACCTGGCTCCTGGTGCTGCCCCTGGCGATGCCGGGCTATGTGATGGGGTTTGTCTTCATGGCCACCTTCGACTACGCCGGTCCGGTCCAGACGGCCCTTCGCGCGTGGTTTGGCCCCGGGGTATGGTTCCCCGAAGTGCGTTCCATCGGTGGAGCGGCGCTGGTGCTCACGCTGGTCTGGTACCCCTACGTGTACGTGCTGGCGCGGGCGGCCTTCGCCGAGCAGTCGTCGGCGACCCTCGATGCGGCGCGAGCGATGGGGTTGAGCCGCAGCCAGGCGTTCGCGCGACTGGTGCTCCCGCTGGCCCGGCCCTCGCTTGTCGCAGGTGTCACCCTGGTCGTCCTGGAGACCCTGACCGACTTTGCGACCGTGCGCTACTTTAACGTTCTGACGTTGAGCGAAGGGATCTTCCGCATCTGGGAAGGTATGATGGATCGCGCCGCCGCTATGGAACTGGCGAGCTTGCTGCTGCTG
This sequence comes from Chloroflexaceae bacterium, assembly GCA_034434655.1. Classification (GTDB taxonomy): domain Bacteria; phylum Chloroflexota; class Chloroflexia; order Chloroflexales; family Chloroflexaceae; genus JACAEO01. The sequence continues at coordinate 2,557 of DAOTYR010000569.1, read as the reverse complement.
ATCGCCCTCGGGTTGATTGCGCTTGAGCGCAGCCTGCGTGGGCAGGCGCGTTACACTCAGACTGGTGTCACGGTGCAGCGTATGCAACCCGTGCCGCTTCGTGGATGGCGGGCTGCCGCGGCTCTGGGGGGCTGCCTGCTCGTCCTGGCGCTGGCCTTTGGCCTTCCAGTGGTTCAACTGATCGCCTGGAGCGTGGCCGAGGCGCGCCAGGCAACCCTTCCCACCGCCGATGGCGTCGCCTGGCGCTATATTGCCATAACGCTGGCGCTGGCTGGCGGCGCGGCGCTTCTGACCACGCTGATCGCGCTGTTACTGGCCGGGATCGGGCGCCTCGAAAGCGGCCGTTTGCAGCGTATCGCGGTGCGTCTGGCAACCTCGGGCTATGCCATGCCCGGCGCGGTTGTGGGTGTCGGCACCCTGGCGCTGCTGGCTGCCCTTGACCGGACGCTGATTGCCGGTGGTCTGGCCGGCGCCCTGCTGCTGACCGGTTCGGTTATGGGCCTGTTGTACGCCTATCTCGTGCGCTTCCTTGCGGTCGCCTACAACAGCGCTGAGGCCAGTGTCGAGAAAGTGACCCCGCGCATGGTTGAGGTGGCGCGCTGTATGGGCGCCGGTCAAGGCCGCGTCCTCTGGTCTATCTATACCCCCCTGGTGCGCGCCGGGTTGCTCGCCGGCGCGATTCTGGTCTTTGTTGATGTGATGAAGGAATTGCCGGTGACGCTGATGCTGCGCCCATTTGGTATGGATACGCTGGCGATCTGGACCTACATGCTCGCCGCCGAGTCATACTGGCAGGCGGCGGCCATTCCGGCCCTCCTGATTGTGCTGGCGGGCGTCGTGCCGGTGGCGTTGCTGGTGCGCGCCGGTGATTGGGTCATACGATGACTCCAGCAATTGTGTTCAGGAATGTATGGAAGACCTATCCCAACGGGGTGCAGGCTGTTGCCGGTGTGGATCTGGACGTGGCTGCCGGAACGGTTCTGGCTCTGCTTGGCCCCAGTGGATGTGGTAAAACGACCACCCTGCGTCTGATCGCCGGGTTGGAGCGACCCGATCAGGGGGTCATTCGGGTCGGAGGGCGCGCGGTTGCCGGTGAGGGGGTCTGGATCGCGCCAGAACAGCGCCGGGTCGGGCTCGTCTTCCAGGATGGCGCGCTGTTTCCCCATCTTACCGTTGCCGAGAATATCAGCTTTGCCCTGAATGGGCGCCCGCGCCCGCTGCGCGAGCGGCGGGTCGCCGAATTGCTTGCCCTGGTGGGCCTCGAAGCGATGGAACGGCGCTATCCCCACCAGCTCTCTGGGGGCCAGCAACAGCGTGTGGCCCTGGCCCGCGCCCTGGCCCCTGAACCGACAGTGGTCCTGCTCGATGAACCATTCGCCAATCTCGATGCGACCCTGCGGGTTGAGTTGCGTGAGGAGGTCATGCGCATCCTCCGCGCCACGGCAACCACCACGATCCTCGTCACCCATGACCAGGAAGAGGCCTTCAGCCTGGCGGATCAGGTGGCGCTGATGCTGGGCGGCCAGGTGGTTCAACACGCCACTCCTTTCGACCTCTACAACCGTCCGGCGACACGCGCCGTCGCCGACTTCGTTGGCGCGACCAACTGGTTGCCCGGCCATGCCAAAGACGGGTGTGTCCGCTGCGCGTTGGGCGATCTGCCCCTGGTGGCCCCGATCCAGGGTCCGGTTGAGGTGCTGATCCGGCCCGAACAGGTGCGCCTCATGCCGGAAAAGGGGGCCGCATGGCGAGTGCAGGAGGTGCGCTTCTTTGGGCATGACATGCTGGTCACCCTGGCGGCAGATAGTGGCCCGCGGTTGCGGGTCCGGTGCCTCGGCCACACGTATGTCACGGTTGGGATGAGCGCCCAGGTTGAGATATGCGGCCCGGTGAACGCCTTTGCGCGCGAGGAGGAACGCTGATCACCACAGCCAACCGGTTCATCGCGTAAGTGTTCGCACCTGGGGTACCCCACGCGCCTGGGAGCGCGGGCGTCCCGCCCGCGTCGCGGCTCCGCGGGCAAGCTGCCCGCGCTCCCAGGAGAACTGTGAACACTTACTTAATCGTGCCGTTTGACGCTGTGGGCGGAAGGACGTATCATTCCCTAACGTGAAAATAGGCCCCAGAGGGGTGGGGAAACCGGGTTTCCCCACCCCCCCACCCGCGGGAAGGTAAGGGCGCCGCCCTTGCGCGGGGGTATGGGGAAACCGGGTTTCCCCATACCCCCGCCCGCGGGAGGGTGTGGGAGGGCTGCGGCCTCCCAGGAAACCCCCTTTTGTCACCCCTTGCTGGTGTGCGGCGCAGCCGCATGGGTGGCTGTAAAAAAACATGGCAACTATCCAATGGTATATTCATTGCCGCCTTTTGATTTACTCATGTACATCAGTAAATCTGTTCGTTCTATCACGCTCTCGATAGTATCCTCGGCGTTCACAAGGGTTGCGCCAAGTGAAAGCGTGACAGACAACTTCGTGTCGTCCAGGGTAATAAAACTACTCTGCACAAAGTTCTTGATACGCCCGGCTATTGACCGCAGGTCTTCGCCGGTGTGGATATT
>DAOTYR010000568.1:0-4850 GCA_034434655.1 Chloroflexaceae bacterium | reverse complement strand
CCGGGCTAGCCGTGGGGCTCGCCGGGCTAGCCGTGGGGCTCATGATCTTTAAGAATGACATCCAGTATAGCCCGCGCAGGCGGGCTTTGCCCTGGATAGCCGAGGGCTGATGGTCTTTAAGAAATTAATCCGGTATACCGGACTGGCCGTGGGGCTGAAGCCCTCGGCTATGGGATGCGAAGGCCACCTGCGCGGCCTGTACCCGTTTTCATTCTTAAAACTCATCAGCCGTCCATGCCGCCGGGCGGCACACCGCCCCATGAAAACGGGGGTCTGGGGGAACCTGGTTCCCCCATGGTCACGCGAGACGGTCATGCGCATGGCGCACACCGCCCGATGCAACCGGCCCGGGAGCGCGGGCGTCCCACCCGCGCCACGGCTCCGCGGGCACGGTGACGGCCCCCTCCCTGACCCGCCCCCGCCGGGGGAGGGAACCCGGCGCCTCCCCCCAGCGGGGGGAGGCTGGAAGGGGGCAGCACGCTGCGAACGATGGTCACCGCAGCCGTCTATGCGGCTCCGCCGCACCCCGACGGGATGAACATACTTCCTGAGAGGGCGTAGCCCTTCCAAACCCTCCCACCGGGTGGGGGATGGGGAAACCGGGTTTCCCCATCCCCCTGCGGGGCGGGGGCGTGGGGAAACCCGGTTTCCCCACACTCCTGGGGCCTATTTTCACGTTAGTATAGCACAAGCGAACACAGCGATTGACAGCCCGCCCCGGCGCGGTATAATGAGTACCCCGTGGGGGTACCCACAGATCTGCAAGCGAATGTTCCGGGCCGCAGGTGGTCCATAGAGGAGGGTAGCTGCATGGCCAAGCCGATCGTGGTAACGGACGCCGATTTCGAGGAGAAGGTGCTCCGGGCCGACAAGCCGGTGGTCGTTGATTTCTGGGCCCCGTGGTGCGCTCCCTGCCGGGTGATTGCGCCCATCCTCGACAAACTCGCCACTGAGTACGAAGGGCGTCTGACCATCGCCAAGGTCAATACCGATGAGGAGATCCGGCACGCCAGCGCGCTGGGCATTCAGGGCATCCCAACGCTGATCATTTTTAAGAACGGCCAGGAGGTCGGGCGACTGGTCGGTTCCCGCTCCGAGGCCCAGTATCGCGAGGTGTTCGATAAGGTGCTGGGCTGATGGCACCACGAGGCTTTCCTCTGTAGGGGAGGCGCGGAGGGGCTTCGTCCCTCCGAAAGCTCTGTTCCGACGTGGCCCGGTGGAGCCGCGCCGGAACGGGGGAGCTTGCGGGGCCGCCCCGCTGAGGTGAAGGCTCGTGGTGATATGCAGGCACGGGCGGATACCTGCCGGCGTCTGCCGCTGCACAGCACACCTTGACAAGGAGGTCACCATGGTTGAGCCGCCAGCGAACCCTGCGCGCACCCTTTCGCCGGAGCGGCGGGAGGATATCCTGTTACGGCTGCGCCGTATCGAAGGCCAGGTGCGCGGCGTGCAGCGTATGGTGGATGAGGGGCGCGATTGCCGCGAGATTATCATCCAGGTGGCGGCGATCAAGTCGGCCCTGACCAGCGTCAGCAGCCAGGTGCTGCAGTGCTACGCCCGGAATTGCCTGGGAGACGATGAACTGGCCCGTGATCAGGTCATCGCCGAGTTGATCGAGTTGTTCCAGGGTGCCCGATGAGCCAGGAACCACCCTGCCGCGTCGGGGCGACTCCCGCCGATCTGGCTCGTGAAGCCGACCGCGCGGTGCTCTACGGCGCCGTGCTGGCCGCGCAGCGCCCCGGGGTGCGCCTCAAGCCCGCCATCGCCGAACCGGCGCTGGCCCTGGTTCCCGCGGTGCGCGCCTACCTCACCGGCGAAGATGGCCCCCTGGCCGAAACCGCCCTCGCCTACGCCCGCGCCTGCGGCGCCGAGGCCTTCCTGATCGCGAAGCGCCGCCCTACCCAGAGGTGACCTGGCGCGCGACGCCGTGAGGAAACAGGTGCGTTCTCCTGAGGAGCACCCCTCCTTTTCCTTCTCAGTCGTCCATGCGGCTCCGCCACACACCGACGGGATGAACATACTTCTTGGGAGGGCGTAGCCCTCCCAAACCCTCCCACCGGGTGGGGGTATGGGGAAACCCGGTTTCCCCACGCCCCTCCCTGAGGGCTTATGTTCACGGTAGCGGTGCATGCCGCCGGGCGGCACACCGCCCAATGAACATGGAGGGTTCGGCCCGTGCCGCGGGCCGAACAGGGAACGTAGCTTACTCCTCCACCTCCCATCCTTGCTGGCGCGCCAGTTCCCGTAAGCCGCGGGTCAGGCTCTCCAGTTGCTTGAGCAGCAGTCGCAGCTTGAACGGCGCGCCCTCGTCGTGCCTGACCCACTTCACCAGGTCGCCCTCGGCATAGGCGCGCGCCAGCCGGTCGGTCTCGTCCACCATCTGGTCGAGGGAGCGGATGCGGAACACCCGCGCCTTATTGCGCGGCTGGTTCTCGATCGTCTCGTCCTCCACGCCCAGGTAGGGACCGTCCTCATCGCCCGTCGCTTCGTCCGCCCACAGATCGGCGTCGGACCCCTCGCGGTCCACGGTGCTCACGCTGGTTCTCCCCAGCGGCCCGCCACTGATCTGCACCTCTGGCCCGGAGGGGGTGGTGCGTAGTTGCTCGCCCGCTTCCAGGGCCTGCAGCGCCGTCTCGAGGGTGAGGTTAGGATTGGCGGCGAAGTAGGCCACCAGGCGGCTCAACTCGGCCGCCGACAACCCCTCGTCAACCGCGAAGCGCGCCAGTTCGATCTGGGTGCGCGGGTTGGCGACGCGGCGCAGGTGCTGGGCCTGGGTGACGTTCAGTTCGCGACGGCGGATCAACTGCTGCACCTCGTCGGGCAGTTCGAGCAACCCCAGGTAGCGGCGCACGGTGCGCCCGCTCAGCCCCACGGCCACGCCGACCGCCTCGTCGAGCTCGTGGTCGGGGAGCCTGCCCCGTTCTTCGACGATCCGCGCGCGCAGGCGGGCGAAGGCCCGCGCCTGCTCGATGTCGTTCAGATCCTCGCGCTGTACGTTCTCGATCAACTGGCGCAGCAACAGGTCGGGATCATCGGCATCGAGCACGATGCAGGGCACCTTCTCCAGCCCCAGGCGCTCGGCGGCGGCCCGGCGACGCCCGCCGTAGACCACGCGGTAGCGCCCGCCGCCGACACTGATCACCCCGAGGGGCTGCAGCAGGCCCCGCTCGGCAATAGTGGCGGCGAGGCCGGCGATGTCGCCCAGGTCCTCGCGCACCCCGTCGGGGTCGGCCTCAAGCTGGCGAGGATCAAGGTAAAGCAACTGCATAGCAAAGATACTCCCCTAACGTGAACATAGCCCCTCGGAGGAGGGGGATGGGGAAACCGGGTTTCCCCATCCCTCAGCGGACGCGGGCCGGAGGCCCGCGCACCCAGGCCCCGGCCCCTGGGAGGGTTTGGGAGGGCTGCGCCCTCCCAGGAACAACCTTTGTGCATCCCGTCGGGGTGCGGCGTAGCCGCATGGCCGGTTGGAATGCAAAACATTTGTGCCAGGGGGAGTATAGCAGAACTGCCTGCGCGCGGCAACCGCTACACCACCACGCGCATGGCGCGCGGCAGCACTTCCACGCAGACGCGCCGGGCGCTGGTGGTCAGCACCTCCCCGTCGGTGGCCACGGGGAACGGCGCGGGCGAGGCGATCTCGACCTGCTGAACGGTGGCGGTGATGATCTGGCGAAGCGCGACGTGGCTGCCGTCGAACAGTCTGGGATAGTAGCGGATCACCTCATCGAGGCGCAATTTCGGCACGATGCACAGGTCAAGCAGTTCATCATCGAGTTTCGCCGCGGGGGTGAGGAGGAAGCCGCCGCCCTGCCAGCGCCCACTGGCGACGGTAGCGAAGAAGAGCCGTTTGTGGAGTTCCTTGCCGTCATAGCGCACGCTCATCAGCGCGGGCTTGTAGGTTGCCAGGGCCCGCAGCGAGGCGACAATGTAGGCGGCAAGGCCGGTCAGACCGGGCAGGTTCTGGACCTCGACGGCCACCTGGGCGTCAATGCCCGCGCCGAGGCCGTTAATGAAGACCCGGCGCAGTTCGAGGCCGCCGCTCTCGACGCTGATCGCGCCAAGATCTACACTCGTCATTCTCCCGGCGGCGAGGCGGTAGGCCATGCTGGGCAGACCGCCGGTGTCGAAGCCGGGGAACATTTTGGCGAAGTCGCAGCCGGTGCCGAGCGGCAGCAAGCCGAGGGCGGCATCGCCCGTGCCGGCCTGGCGCGCGGCCAGGATGCCGTTGACCACTTCGTTGACCGTGCCATCGCCCCCGGCGGCGGCGACGCAGGCAAAGCCCTGTTCGGACGCCTGCGCAGCCAGTTCGACCGCCCCACCGCGAGCGTGGGTGGTGAAGAGCGTATAGTCTACCCCGGCGCGGCGCAAGGCCTGTTCCAGTTCGTCGCGGGCCCTGCCGGCGGCGCCCCGGCCTGCGGCGGGGTTGAGGATGACACACGTCTTCATACCAGCCGTCCATGCGGCTCCGCCGCACAACGCCGCGATGAACATACGGTTGTTCCTGGGAGGGCGTAGCCCTCCCAGACCCTCCCACCGGGTAGGGGGATGGGGAAACCCGGTTTCCCCATCCCCCTGCGTGAGGGCTGCGCCCTCCCAGACCCGCCCGCGGGTGGGGGAACGGGGAAACCGGGTTTCCCCATTCCCCTGCGGGGCCGGGGCGTGGGGAAACCCGGTTTCCCTGCACCCCTCCTCCGAGGGGCTATGTTCACGTCAGCCGTCCATGCGGCTCCGCCGCACAACGCCGCGATGAACATACGGTTGTTCCTGGGAGGGCGTAGCCCTCCCAGACCCTCCCACCGGGTAGGGGGATGGGGAAACCCGGTTTCCCCATCCCCCTGCGTGAGGGC
>DAOTYR010000567.1:0-4518 GCA_034434655.1 Chloroflexaceae bacterium | reverse complement strand
GATATCCCCCACTCCGGGGCAGATACCCACGTGTTCCTCAGCCGTGCGCCACGCAGCGGCGCAAGCGCCCTGCGTTCGACTTGCATGCATTAGGCACGCCGCCAGCGTTCGTCCTGAGCCAGGATCAAACTCTGCGTTGAAATGATTGTCGTGCCGACGCCCGCATATGCGGCCGCCGCACGAACGGGCACGCACGTGACCACACTCGTCTGGTAAGGTGCACGGGATGGGGTGCGCAGTGAATAAAAAACTAGCGTCACCAGCGGTGACCCTAGTCGGGAGGACGACAACACTGTCCAGACCCGAATGGTTACACTGCTCAGTCTACCTCCGTGCTGGAGTGAGACCGGGATCCACATCCCGGCTATTAGTATATTCCAGTCAGCGGCGCGTGTCAAGGTCCGGTGTAATAGTACTTGTTCGCACCTGGGGTAACCCAGGCGCCTGCGAGCGAGAGCGTTTCGCCCCCGTCGCGTGTCCGCGGGCATCTTGCCCGCGCTCCCAGGAGAAATGTGAACACTACATAAGCCCCTGGCGAGGGGCGTGGGGAAACCGGGTTTCCCCACGCCCCTGCCCGGTGGGAGGGTCTGGGAGGGCTGCGCCCTCCCAGGAATTATGTTCATCCCGTCGGTGCGCGGCGTGAGCCGCATGGACGGCTGCGGTGACCATCGTTCGCAGCCTTCAGCCCCCCTCCCAGCCTCCCCCCGCTGGGGGGAGGAGCCGGGTGCCCGCCCCTAGTGGGGGAGGGTCAGGCAGGGGGTGGGCCGGGACGCGCCGCTTCCAACGGCGCCGCGCTCCCGAACCCTGGTCGCGCGGTGTGCGCGGGGAGGCATGCAGAACCTTTCGCCACACCCGGCAACAGTCACTTCCCGTCAAGGTATGCTATGATAATGCAACCAGGAAGCCCGCACCACCGTTCGGCTTCCCGGTGAGCCGGGGGAGGGGGAAACCTGGTTTTCCCTGGTATGTGATACCAAGTGGAATTGGCAATCCCGCATGGTCCTGCTCATCTCCACAGCTCGACAGCTCCACACAGGGCTTTGGAGAGCCGTAGAGCTGTGGAGGTGTGGAGTTGAGCCAATGCGATGCCATCAAGTAGAATCGGTATGAGAAGGGGTCGTCATGCTCCGCTTGCGGTTTGCTGCGTTCGCGTGGGCCAATGTCGCCTACAATCTGCTGGTCATTCTGTGGGGCGCGTTCGTGCGCGCCACCGGCTCCGGCGCGGGCTGTGGCGATCACTGGCCCCTGTGCGACGGTCAGGTCATTCCGCGCGCCCCGAGTACTGAGATGCTAATCGAGTTCACCCACCGGCTGACGAGCGGCGTGGCGCTGCTGGGGGCGGTGGCGCTGCTGGTGTGGGCCTTCCGGGCGTACGGGCGCGGGCACCGTGTCCGGCGGGGGGCACTGGCAGTGATGGTCTTCATGCTCCTCGAAGCGCTGCTCGGGGCCGGGTTGGTGCTCTTTGAACTCGTCGCCCACAATGCCTCGGTCAATCGCGCCGTAGCTATGGCCCTGCACCTCGTGAATACGTTCTTGCTCCTGGGGGCGTTGAGCCTGACGGCCTGGTGGGCCTCAGGAGGCGCGCCGGTCAGCCTGCGGGGGCATGGCCGGTTGCCGTGGTTGCTGGGGGTGGGTCTGGTGGGCACGGCGCTGGTCGGTTCCAGCGGAGCGGTAACTGCCCTGGGCGATACGCTGCTGCAGCACGGCGTGCTGCCCGGAGGGCTCGACCAGCCGCTCGGCGCCGCCAACCATCCGCTGGTGCAGATGCGCGTCATCCACCCGATTATTGGCACCCTGGTGGGCGTCTATACCCTCTTCCTGGCCCAGGCCGTCACTGCGCGTCGCCCTGAGCCAATGGCCCGCGGCTTTGCCTGGAGCCTGGTGGGCCTGTTTTTCCTTCAGATCCTCATCGGCGGTCTCAACGTCACGCTCAAGGCGCCGGTATGGATGCAACTGGTGCACCTGCTGATGGCCGATGCGACCTGGCTCTGCCTGGTGCTGTTGAGCGCTGTGGCCCTTGCTGTGCCCGAAGCAAAGACCGCGCCCGCGCCATTGCCCCAGACCGGCCCCGCGCCCGCCCGCCCGTAGCCCGGCTGCGCATTCTTTTCTGGGAGGGGTTGGCCCTGCCACACCTTCCCACCGGATGGGGCGATGGGGGAACCGGGTTTCCCCATCCCCCTTGCTTGAGGGCGTAGCCCTGCCACACCTTCCCACCGGGTGGGGCGATGGGGGAACCGGGTTTCCCCATCCCCCTTGCGTGAGGGCGTAGCCCTGCCACACCTTCCCACCGGGTGGGACGATGGGGGAACCGGGTTTCCCCATCGCCCTGCGAGAGGGCGAAGCCCTGCCACACCCTCCTGTGGGCGGGGGATGGGGGAACCGGGTTTCCCCATCCCCCTTGCTTGAGGGCGTAGCCCTGCCACACCCTCCTGCGAGTGGGGGTATGGGGGAACCTGGTTCCCCCATGGTCACGTGAGAAGGTCATGCGCATGGCGCACACCGCCGCGATGCACATGCCCTGGGAGCGCGGGTGTCCCGCCCGGGCCACGGCGCCGCGGGCACGGCGCCGGCCCCCTCCCTGACCCTCCCCCACTGGGGGCGGAAACCCGGCTCCTCCCTCCAGCGGGGGAAGGCTGGGAGGGGGGCTGAACCCGGCGCACGATGGTCACCTCAGTCGTCCATACGGCTCCGCCGCACCACGCCGCGATGAACATAAAGTTGTTCCTGGGAGGGCGCAGCCCTCCCGGACCCTTCCGCGGGTGGGGGCATGGGGAAACCGGGTTTCCCCATCCCTCTGCGGGGCGGGGGCATGGGGAAACCCGGTTTCCCTATTCCCCTCTTCGAGAGCCTATGTTCACCTTAGTCGTCCATACGGCTCCGCCGCACCACGCCGCGATGAACATAAAGTTGTTCCTGGGAGGGCGCAGCCCTCCCAGACCCTCCCGCGGGTGGGGGCATGGGGAAACCCGGTTTCCCCATGCCCCTCTTCGAGAGCCTATGTTCACGTTAGTGCACGTAGCGAAGCCGCAGGAAAACCTGGGGTATAATAATTATTGTGGCACTTGTCACATATTATGCTGCGCCAGTGAGAGGCATGCAATGAAAAGTGTGCGGAGGCTGCTGGAGGGGAAGACCAAGGGCGTCTGGAGCATCGCGCCGGATCAGACGGTCGAAGAAGGGGTGCGCCTGATGGATGAGCACGATGTCGGCGCGCTGCTGGTGGTTGCGCAGGGGCGTCTGGTTGGCATCGTCACCGAGCGCGATGTGGTGCGCAAGGGGGTGTTGCAGGGGCGCAACCCGGCTACGACCCCCATCGCCGAGATCATGACCGAGCGGGTGCTCTATGTGCGTCCCGAACAGACGGTCGAGGAGTGCATGGCGCTGATGACCGACAAGCACCTGCGGCACCTGCCCGTGCTCGATGATGGCCGCATTCTCGGCATCGTTTCCATCCGTGACGTGGTGGCCGATCTGATTGCCGAGAAGAGCTTTATGATCGAACAGCTCGAGAACTACATCTACGATATCCCCCCCTACAGCCGCGTCTGAGAGCGACGCCGCGACGGGCGCGGCAGAGGCGCCGGGGCGTGTCAGCCAGTGCTCGCAACCCCTCACCGATGAGAAAATTGTCATTGTCCGGCAGGCTTACCCTTGCACATACTTCACCGAGGGCGTTGTACTATGGTCCTGTCCGTCCTGGTGGTTCACCACACCGATGATGGTGCGCGGTGTCATATCGGGAGGGCCTGGCCCTCCCGAACCCTCCCGCCGGCGCGCCCACAACACCACGGTGGCTACCCCGCCAGGTGATGGTCTTTGAAGAATTCATCCGGTATACCGGGCTGGCCGTGGGGCTGATGGTCTTTGAGGAATTCATCAGCTATGCCAGTCTAGCCGTCGGGCTAAAGCCCTCGGCTACCGGAGGCGAAGCCCGCCTGCGCGGGCTATGCCGGAGTATTATTCAAAGGCATGTTTCAAACGCACGTGACAGTTTGCCTCGACACGGGACCACGGGGGAGGTTGTGGTGGGGCCTGGCCCTCGCGCAGGGGGTGGGGGAACCCGGTTGCCCCCTACCTCCGCCCGGGGGAGGGTTTGGGAGGGCGCAGCCTTCCCAGGAAGTATGTTCATCCCGTCGGTGTGCGGTGCGAGCCGCATGGGGGTCTGGGGTGACCCACACGGAGGGCGGGACGCCCGCGTCGCGTCTCCGCGGGCAGGCTGCCCGCGCTCCTACGAGACATGTGAACAACTTACAACGCGCTTCTTTCTTGTGTCGTTCTGGCCCCCTCGGGTATAATGAAGCCGGTTTGATCAGGCATGGCGTGGAGGGCTGCTGTCGCCCCATGCCTCAGGGGAGGCCCCTCGCCCTCCCGCTGCGCAAGAATGCCAGGTTGCGCTGCGCGGCCCGTGGCGTGCCGGTCCGGTGGAGGCTTCTTGCCTCCTCCGCTGATGTGAACACCGTTCGCAGCGTTCAGCCCCCCTCCCAGCCTCCCCCCGCTGGGGGGAGGAGCCGAACTCCC
>DAOTYR010000566.1:0-2857 GCA_034434655.1 Chloroflexaceae bacterium | reverse complement strand
GCGCGCGCCCTGGTGATGCGCCACGGCTGGAACACCGTCGCCTGCCAGATCGTCAACCCCGGCCTGCGTTACTGGTTTGCCCCTGACCAGATGGCGGTGGTGGGTTTTGTCGAGGCTGGCCGGGCCTGGGTGGCCGCCGGGGAGCCGGTGGGGCCGCCTGACCAGGTCGTGGCGGCGGCGGAGGCCTTCGCGGCAGCGGCGGCGCTCCAGGGCCGCCGCGTGATCTACTTCGGCGCGCAGGCGCCTCTGGCCGAAGAATTGCAGGCGCGCTCGCCACTGGCGCGCCTGGCGATCGGCGCCCAGCCCGTCTGGAACCCGGGAGACTGGCCGGCCCTTGTGTCCCGCGTGGCCTCGCTGCGCGCCCAGATCGGGCGGGCGCGCAACAAGGGGGTGACGGTCGCCCCGCTGCCCGCCGAGGGCGCCGCCCGCCACCCGGAGGTGCGTCGCTGCCTCGTGGAGTGGCTGGCCACCCGCGGCCTCCCGCCGATGCGCTTCCTGGTTACCCCTGATGTGCTGGCAGCGCCCGCCGGCCGGCGCGTCTTCGTCGCCCGCCGTGAGGGCGTGGTCGTGGCCTATCTGGTGGCGACGCCGGTTCCGGCGCGGCGGGGCTGGCTGGTTGAGCAGATCGTCCGCGGTCATCATGCCCCTAATGGCGTGAGCGAACTGCTTATTGATACGGCTATGCGCGCCCTGGCCGCCGAGGGCGCGCCCTGGCTGACCCTGGGCCTTGCTCCCCTGGCGCGCATGACCGGCGCGCACGCGCCCGAACCGTCAGCGGCGGTGCGCCTGTTGCTGGAGCGGCTGCGTGTCTGGGGTGAACGATTCTACAACTTCGCCGGGCTGGAGGCCTTTCGCGCCCGTCTGCATCCCCAGGCCTGGGAGCCGGTATACCTGCTCAGCCACGAGCGACGCACCTCGCTGGCAACCCTCTACGCGGTGGCGGCGGCCTTCGGCGGCGCTCCGCCCCCGCTCTTCGCGGGGCGCGCCCTGCTGCGAAGGTTAGAGTTTACCACAAAGCCTCCAGGGTTACGAAGTATAATGTGACAGGAATGACGCGGTGGAGGGGCGCGGGGAGGTCTCCCCTCCCCGCATACCCCTGTTTCCGCCCGCGGCGGCCAGGCGAAACGAGCAACGCATAGATATGGTCCATGGCGGGCCGCAGACCCGCCACCCCGCCCCGCTGCAAGGCGACCGCGTGCGTCCGTCATTTGGAGGGGATGACGTACTGTCTTGCGCCCTCCCCCACGCCAGAGCCGGTAAGACGAGGTTCATCCTGCCAATGACCACCTCTTCCAGCCAACCAACCGAACGCCCCCGTGCCCCACGCCGGGCGCCCCGGCTTCTCACCGTCCTGTCGGGTCTGGGTATGCTCCTGCTCGGGATGATTGCAATGGTCGGCTATGGGCAGTTCCGCGAGCCGGCCCGCAGCGCCGCGATGGCGGCGCCGGCTGTCGCCGCGGCGCCCCCAACGTCCGTGACCCTTGCTCCAGTCGCGACGCGGCCCGGCTCGCCGGTCACCGCAGGCCTTTCAGCGCTAGCCGCCGCGCGTTCGCTGGCGGCAACCAGGACGATCCCGCCAGCGACCGCCTCAACCGCTCCTGCGACTCCAACCCCGACGGCTCCTGCCCCGACAGCCATTTCTGTAGACGCGCTGGCGTGTGGTCGCGCAGTCGTGCGCGGCGTCTCGGCGCTCAATCTGCGCCGCGAACCGTCGATCACTTCCCCCGTCCTGACCGCTGTGCCGCAATTCGAGACGGTCGAGTGGCTCTGCGCCGATCCGGTGCAGGCCGACCAGCGGGTCTGGCGCTATGTGCGCTACCAGGGGATCACCGGCTGGATGAGCGACCGGTTCCTGACGCTCCAGCCCGATCGGGCAACCACGGCAACTGCAGTACCGGGACCGGCCGCGACACCCGGCGCATTTGTCTATGCCTTTCCGGTGCGGGGAGCGCGGGTAAGCTACGGCCCCTCCCATCACGACTATCCGGCGACGGATATTTTTGCCCCGCCCGGCAGCCTCTTCGTCGCCCCGACCTCGGGGCGGATCGAGTTCGTGAACCGCGTGGATCGCTGGGACCCGGCAACCGATGTGCCCGCTGATCGTGGCGGGATCATGCTGTCGCTGATTGGCGATGATGGAGTGCGCTACTACGGATCCCACCTCCGGTCCATCGTCGAGGGCATTGAAGTCGGCACGCGCGTCGAGGCAGGGCAACTCCTCGGCTACACCGGGGCAAGCGGCAATGCTGCCAGAACGCCGCCGCACCTCCACTTCGGCATCTCGCGCCCCACCACCCCCGATGACTGGCGCACCCGCCGTGGCGAACTCCCCCCTTACCCCTATCTGAAGGCCTGGGAACGGGGAGAGATGCTGACACCGGATCTGAGTTTGATCCGACCTTAGATATGCTCCTCTCCTACCATGAACATAAGCTCTCGGAGAGGGGTGTGGGGGAAACCCGGTTTCCTCACGCCCCCGCCCGCGGGAGGGTGAGGGCGCGGTCCTTGAGCAAGGGTATGGGGAAACCGGGTTTCCCCATACGCTCGCCCCGTGGGAGGGTTTGGGAGGGCGCAGCCCTCCCAAGAACAACCTTCACGGTCATCCTGTTCACGTGCGGCGAAGCCGCATGGACGGCTACCGTGAACGTAGGCTGCGAGAGCCAATACCTTTCACCTACGCGCATGCGGTGCTGCAGCCCCCCTCCCAACCTCCCCCCGCTGGGGGGAGGAGCCGGACTCCCTCCCCCAGCCGGGGAGGGCTGGGGAGGGGGCCGTCACCTTCGTTGCAACGGATTGCCGCTCAAGCAGGGATATGGGGCAATCGGGTTTCCCCATACCTCCACCCGGTGGGAGGGTG
>DAOTYR010000565.1:0-4760 GCA_034434655.1 Chloroflexaceae bacterium | reverse complement strand
CCCCCACCCGGTGGGAGGGTTTGGGTACGTGTTCACATTGCGCCTGGGAGCGCAGGCAGCTTGCCCGCGGAGACGCGACGCGGGCGGGACGCCCGCGCTTCCAGGCGCGTGGGTTGCCCCAGGTGTGAACACTTACGGGTCTGGGAGGGCGCAGCCACGCGGCTCCGGGCAGGCGCCGCGCCCGGCGACGCCGTTCAACCGCGCTCGAGCCAGGATGACCGCAACGCTCGCCGTTCCGCACATACCCTCGAAATGGTATGATACCACCGCAAGATGACAGTCTGGAAAGGAACGGGCATGCCGCGTATTCGCATCGGGGTGCAGTTGCACCCCCAGCATACCACCTGGGAGTCGTTCGCCGCCGCGGTGCGCCATGCCGAGGCCCTGGGGGTTGACACCGTCTGGAACTGGGACCATTTCTTTCCGCTCTATGGCGACCCCCAGGGCAGCCACTTCGAAGGCTGGACGCTGCTCACGGCCATGGCAATGATCACCTCGCGGGTCGAGGTCGGCTGCCTGGTGACATGCAATAGCTACCGCAACCCGGCCCTGCTCTCGAACATGGCCAAAACGGTGGACCACATCTCCGGCGGGCGGCTCATCCTGGGGATGGGCGCGGGCTGGTTCGAGCGCGATTACAGGGAGTACGACTACCCTTTCGGCACTGCGGCCGATCGGCTGCGGGCGCTGAAAGAGGCCCTGCCGATCATCAAGCGGCGCTGGGAGGTTGACGTGCCGCCGCCGACCCGCCCTATCCCCATCCTCATCGGCGGCGGCGGCGAGAAGGTCACCCTGCGACTGGTCGCCCAGTATGCCCAGATGTGGCACAGCTTCAGCACCCTGGCCACCATCGGGCACAAGAGCGCCGTGCTGGAGCAGTGGTGCGCCGAGATCGGGCGCGATCCGCGCGAGATCGAGCGCAGCGTCACCCCGCGGCCCGGCGAGAGCCTTGACGCCTATGTAGCCGCCGGGGTGACCCACTTCATCTATGGGATGGGCGAACCCTGGGATTTCGCGCCGGTTGAAGCGGCGCTTCGCTGGCGCGAGGGGCTGGGCGCCGCCTGAAGCGTGGCGCGGGTGTTATAAGATGGACCCTGGTGCGGACTCTGCCATCACTGTATACATCGGCATTGATCTGGCCTGGTCGGATCGCAACCAGAGCGGCGTGGCGCACCTGGTGGGCGACCCGGCGGGCGCGGCGCTGGTAGCGCCCCCGGCATTGCTGGGCGACCTGGAGGCGATCGTGGCCTATGTGGAGCGGCACGCCGCGGCAGGCCCGGCGATCGTCGCCGTGGACGCCCCGCTGCTCGTGCCCAACCCGACCGGGCGCCGCCCGGCGGACGCGGCGCTCAGCGCGGCCTTCCGGCGCTACGAGGCCGGAGCGCATCCCGCCAACCGGCGCCTGCTCGCCCGCAACGGCGTGGTGCGCGGCGAACGGCTGGTAGAATTACTGGCCGCCAGGGGCTTCCACCACGTCGAACGGATCGACGCCGGGGCCGGCGGCCGACTGGTCACCGAGGTCTTTCCCCATCCGGCGATGGTCGCCATCTTTGGCCTGGAGCGGACCCTCAAGTACAAGGCCCGTCCGGGTCGGGCCACCGACGCGCGCCTGGCCGAATGGCGGCGCTACCATGCCCATCTCGCCGCCCTGCGCGAGGCCGACCCGCCCCTGCGCGGCCACGAGACGCTCGTGCACAACGACGTGGCCGCGTTGAAGGGGCGCGCGCTCAAGGCCCACGAGGACCGCGTGGACGCGCTCATGTGCGCGTACATCGCCCTCTATGCCCATCGCTGGGGCGCGGCGCGCTGTCGCACCTTCGGCGATCTGCGCGAGGGCTACATTTTCACCCCCGTGCCGGAGTGCTAGCGCGGCGCGACCCGCCCCGCGCAATCATCAACGCCCCGAGCAGTTCACACGCCTTCCAGCGCCTCCTTGACCGCTGCCAGGAAGGCGTCGGCGGTCGCCCCGTCGGCGACGCGGTGGTCGAAGGTGAGGGAGAGGTAGCACATCGGCTTGATCGCGATCGCGTCCACCCCGTGCTGCGTCACCACCACGGGGCGCTTGACGATCGCCCCCACGCCGAGGATGGCCGCCTGGGGCTGGTTGATGATCGGCGTGGCGAACAGGCTGCCGCTGACGCCGTGGTTGGTGATGGTGAAGGTGCCGCCCTGGGTCTCATCGGGGGCCAGGCGCCGGGTGCGGGCCCGCCCGGCCAGGTCGTTGACTATGCGCGCCAGGCCGAGCAGGTTTTTCTCGTCGGCATCGCGGATCACCGGCACGAGCAGGCCCTCGTCGAGGGCCACGGCCACTCCGATGTGGATGCGCCGGTTGAGCACGATGCCCGCGTCGGTGAACCGGCCATTCATCACCGGAACCCGCTGCAATCCCACGACCACGGCCTGCACGAAGTAGGGCGTAAAGGTCAGCCGCGCGCCCTGGCGCTCGAAGGCCGCCTTGTTGGCCTCGCGGTGGGCTACGACCCGGCTCAGATCGGCCTCCATCACCGTGGTCACGTGGGGCGCCGTCCGCACCGAGCGCTCCATGTGCTCGGCGATCGAGCGACGCATAGGCGTCAGGGGCACCAGTTCGGCGTCCTCGGGCAGGGGCGTGGCGTCCGCGGACGCCGGGGCGGGCGGCGCCGCGACCACACGCGGGGAGGGGGCTTCGGGCGTGGTTGGAGCGGCGACGGGCGCTTCGGCCTGGCGCGTCTCCAGGTAGCGCAGCACGTCCTGCTTCGTGACGCGCCCGCCCTGGCCCGTTCCGGCGATGCGCGTCAGATCGAGACCGTGTTCAGCCGCCAGGCGCGCCACGACCGGCGAGATGAAGCCGCTCCGCGCCGTGCCATCCGCCGCGGGTTGGGCGACCGCGGGCGGAGCCGCCGCGGCGAGTTGCGTCGCCACCGGCGTGACCACCGGCGCCGGTGGCTCCGGCGAGGTCGCCGGCTGCGCGCCGGTGGCGACCTCCTCCGGCGCGCCGATGCGGGCAATCACCGTGCCCACGCGCACCGTGTCCCCCTCGGCCACCAGGATCTCCAGCACCGTCCCGGCCTCCGGCGCGGGCACCTCGGTGTCAACTTTATCGGTGATGACTTCGAGCAACGGCTCATACTTCGCCACCGTCTCGCCCGGGCGTTTCAGCCAGCGGCCGATGGTTCCCTCGGTGACGCTCTCGCCCAGTTGGGGCATCTTGATCTCGATCACCTGAACACCCCGTATGCTCTCGCGGGTCGCGCGGGCGCCAACCCGCCAGGCGGTCAAGCCCTACGGTCCATAGAGTAACAAACGCGCGTAGCGTTCCACCACGCCGGGGCGCGGCGCCTGAGCGATGCGGTCGTTATCCACCCCGAAGCGCACATCGGCCTCGGTGAAGGCGTAGCGCTCCACGGCAGCGGGGTCGAGGTCGCGCAACGCCCAGATCAGTTCCAGCATGCGCTCGACGGGCATATCGGTCTGCACATAGCCCACCAGGGCCGCGCTGACGCGCCGGGCCGCGAACCAGGTGGCGAGATCGCCCCGTTCGCGCAGGCGCTCGGCGATGGCCACCAGCACGGCCTGCTGGCGCAACCCGCGCTCGAAGTCGCTGTCGGGGTGGCGGATGCGAGCGTAGGCCAGCGCCCTCGCGCCATCCATGCGTTGCCGGCCCGCGGCGAAACGCACGGTCGTAACGCGATAATCGGCGGTGGGAAACTCGCGATCCACCAGCGGGCGCGGCACGTCCACGTTCACGCCGCCGAGGGCATCGATGATCCCGGCGAAACCGCGAAAGTCCACCACGACACCATAATCAATCGGCAGCCCCAGCGTGTCGCTGACCGTGGCCCGCGCCAGGGCCAACCCGCCGCCGGGCGGCCCGTCGCGTTCGCCCCACAGATAGGCCGCGTTGAGCCGGTTGTTGCCGTGGCCGGGGATGGCCACCCAGAGATCGCGCGGGAGCGACAGCAGCGCCACGCGCTTGCGCGCCGGGTCGATCCGCGCCAGCAACACCGCGTCGCTGCGCGGGGTGACGTTCTCGCCCGGCCGCCGGTCGGTGCCGAGGAGCAACACGGTCACGGGCGACGGGGCGCCGGGGCGGGTTGGGGCCAGGGTGGGCAGCATGAGCAGCGGCGCGCCCCCGGCGCCGGCTCGTTCCGGCGTCGGCGCCGGGGTGATCTGCAGCGCCGCCAGGTCGCGACGCACCCCAAGCGCTTGCGCCGCCGCTCCAAGGCCGAGCAGCGCTACCACCAGAAGCGTTGCCAATCCAACCAGCGGCCAGGAAAAGGACCGGACCGGGCGACCAGGGCGTGCCAACGCAGGTTCTCCATCGATCGGCCCGGCATCAACCGGGCGCGGTGCGGCCTTTTGATTATACCGCAACCATAACAGTACCCGTCAGAGTTCCCTGGTTGCCCCATAGCCGGTATGCTACAATACAGTGAAAACGTGCCTGACGTGAACATAGGCCCCAGGAGTGTGGGGAAACCAGGTTTCCCCATACCTCAGCGGACGCGGGCCGGAGGCCCGCGCACCCGGGCCCCGGCCCCTGGGAGGGTTTGGGAGGGCGCAGCCCTCCCAAGAACAACCGTATGTTCATTGCGGCGTGGTGCGGCGGAGCCGCATGGACGGCTAACGTGAACATACGCCCCTGGC
This sequence comes from Chloroflexaceae bacterium, assembly GCA_034434655.1. GTDB lineage: Bacteria > Chloroflexota > Chloroflexia > Chloroflexales > Chloroflexaceae > JACAEO01. The sequence goes on along the minus strand of DAOTYR010000565.1, from coordinate 134 downwards.
GAGGGGGGTGGGGAAACCGGGTTTCCCCATACCTCAGCGGACGCGGGCCGGAGGCCCGCGCACCCAGGCCCCGGCCCCTGGGAGGGTTTGGGAGGGCGTAGCCCTCCCAAGAAGAACCTATTTTCATCCTGTCG
>DAOTYR010000564.1:0-1875 GCA_034434655.1 Chloroflexaceae bacterium | reverse complement strand
GTTATGCGCGACCATGAAACAACGCTCAGGCTGAAACGTCCAGGTCTGGACCATACCCTGGAGAAAGCGAGGCACTCCGATGGCCCATATTGTAATGATTGTCCCACCCGAGCAATTTCGTGACGAAGAGTTGTTCGAAACCCGGGCCGAACTGGAGCGGGCCGGCCACAGTACCGTGGTGGCCAGCACAACCAGCCGGCCCTGCAGCGGCATGCTCGGCGGGCGGGTGATGCCGGCGCTGACCCTGGCGCAGGTTGATCCCGCGCTCTTCGATGGGGTCGTGTTCGTGGGCGGGCTGGGCGTGAAGCGCTACTACCACGATCCCCAGGCCCTGCGCATCGCCCGGGCGATGCACGAACGGCGCAAACTGGTTGCGGCCATTTGCCTGGCCCCGGTAGTGCTGGCCAACGCCGGGCTGCTGACGGGCCGCAACGCGACGGTGTCGGCCAGCGAGGTGAAGACCCTGCAACACGTGGGCGCCCACTACCGCGGGCCGGGAGTGGTGGTGGATGGCAACATCATCACCGCCGATGGCCCCGCCAGCGCCCGTCGCTTCGGCCACGAAATCGCCGCCCATGTCGCCCCCGTCGTTGCGTAGAGTCGCGGCAGGTTGTTCCTGGGAGGGCTGCGCCCTCCCAAACCCTCCCGCGAGCAGGGGGTGGGGCAACCGGGTTTCCCCATCCCCTTGGGGTGCGGGCTGTGCCCGCCCGAACCCTCCCGCGGGCGGGGATGTGCGGAAACCCGGTTTCCCCACATCCCTCCTCCGAAGGACTATGTTCACGTGAGACGGTCATGCGCATGGCGCACCACGCCCGATGCACATGGCCTGGGAGCGCGGGCGTCCCGCCCGCGGCGCGGCTCCGCGGGCAAGGTGACGGCCCCCTCCCTGACCCCATGCGCGCGCACATAAACACAGCGGATTTGCTATAATAGGGTCCACGCCTCCCCTTTTCCAACATGAAAGCATGGTTCGGCCCGGCCCGATAGCACGGGGGTCACGTTCGCACCGTCCCATCCGCGCGTCTTCCCACATGCGATAGCAAGCCCCTGACGCCGAAGCGCCGCCGCTGAACCATGCCTGAAGGAGTCGGACCGTGTCTACCCCCGCCGGGCCACGTCGGGTCACCCTGTTCGTTACCTGCATCGTTGATCAGCTCTACCCTGACATCGGCAAGGCCACGGTGCACATCCTCGAACGTCTCGGGGTTGCCATCCACGTGCCGCGTGGCCTGACCTGCTGCGGCCAGATGGCCTTCAACGCCGGCTTCCGCGACGAGTCCTACGCGGTGGCCGGGCGCACGATCGAGTTGTTGCGCGGCCAGGGCGACGTGGTGCTGCCTTCCGGCTCGTGCGCGGCCATGATCCGCCACCTCTACGCCGAACTCTTCGCCCACAGCCCTTACGCCGGCCCCGCCGCCGAACTGGCCGCCCGCACCTACGAACTCACCGAGTATCTGGTGGACGTTCTCGGCGTCACCGATCTCGGCGCCCATTACCGGGGGCGCATCACCTACCACGACGCCTGTCACGGCCTGCGCTTCCTCGGCATCGGGCGCCAGGCCCGCGCCCTGCTGGCGCGCGTCGGCGAGGCGGAGATGCGCCCTCTCCCCAACGGTGGGACCTGTTGCGGGTTCGGGGGGTTGTTCGCCATCAAGCAGCACGCCATATCCGAGGCCATGCTCGAGCGAAAAATGCACGACGTTCAGGCAGCCGGCGCCGATCTGGTCGTGACCGGCGACGCCTCGTGCATGACCCAGATCGCCGGCGGCCTGTCGCGCCGCGGCAGCTCGATCCGCGCCCGCCACATCGCCGAGGTGCTCGCCAATATGGTGGACGCCCGACCGGTGTGATGGATCGGCCCTTGCCCCGTAAGGC
>DAOTYR010000563.1:0-9814 GCA_034434655.1 Chloroflexaceae bacterium | reverse complement strand
CCCAAGCATCATACCACAGGTCTCGCATAAAGTACGTGTTCACATGTCCTAACGTGAACATGGGGGAACCAGGTTCCCCCATCCCCCCGCCCGCGGGAGGGTTTGGGCGGGCGCAGCCCTCGCGCAGGGAGGTGGGGAAACCCCGTTTCCCCACGCCCTCGCCCCCGGGTGGGCCTGGCCCTCACGCAGGGGGATGGGGAAATCGGGTTTCCCCATCCCCCCACCCGGTGGGAGGGTTTGGGCGGGCGCAGCCCTCGCGCAGGGGGGTGGGGAAACCCCGTTTCCCCACGCCCTCGCCCCCGGGTGGGCCTGGCCCTCACGCAGGAGGATGGGGAAACCCCCTTTCCCCACGCCCCCACCCCCGGGAAGGTGAGGGCGCAGCCCTTGTGCAGGAGGATGGGGAAACCGGGTTTCCCCACGCCCCCGCCCGCGGGTGGGCCTGGCCAAAGCGAGGGGAGAGTAGCGGCCAGCACGCCCCACGCCCCCGCCCGCGGGTGGGCCTGGCCCTCACGCAGGAGGATGGGGAAACCGGGTTTCCCCACGCCCTCGCCCCCGGGTGGGCCTGGCCCTCACGCAGGAGGATGGGGAAATCGGGTTTCCCCACGTCCCCGCTCCCGGGAAGGTGAGGGCGCAGCCCGTGCGCAGGGGGCGTGGGGAAACCGGGTTTCCCCACGCCCCCGCCCGCGGGCGGGCCTGGCCCTCACGCAGGGGGATGGGGAAACCCGGTTTCCCCATCCCCCACGCTGAACAGTTCGGTCGAGGCATGGGTAGGCCCCATCTCGACCCCATACACCTGCACCCCGAGGTCACGGCGGTCGTTCTGGCGCGGGTCCTCGCGGGCGGGGATCCAGGACGGCCCGGCCAGGCGCAGCAACAGAGCGCCGGTGGGCGCCGGCGGCAGCCGCGCCGGATCGAGGCGCACCCGGTACCTGCCCGGCGCGTCGTTGACCGCGAAGCAGCCTAGTTCGACCGGCACGCCGGTCGTCATAGGCCACAGGCTGGTTTCGGGCAGGGCGCTGAGGCACACCCGCGCCGGCCCCAGATGCGCCGGGCGCTCACCAGCCCCCAGCTCCAGACCCACCTCGCTCGCGGCGACCCCGGCGGGCCAGGGCAGACGCAGGATGGCGTCGCCGTTGGTCCAGACATAGGCGCGGCCCGCCGGGGTCGCTTCGGGTCGGTAAAAGCCGCTGACCTGGGCAGCGAAGGTGTCGGGGAGCAGGGGCGGCACGGGCGTGGCGACCGCGCCCGGCGCACCCGGCACGAGCCGGTAGATCGTGAAGGGCAGGGTCAGCCGCGAGACGTTACGCGGCTTCTGGTCGGTGAGTTGCTCGAACTCCGGCAGGTCGAGGGTGAAGGCGCCCGCCGGTTCCAGATCAAAGCCAGGCAGGGCGAAGCTGCCGCCCGAGGCGCTCAGCAGCAGGTAGACCTCGCGGCCCGCGGCGCGCCAGTGCCCGGCTTGCAGGGCCAGGTCGGCGGCGTAGTTGCCCGGCTGGGCGCTCTTCACCGCGAAGGCGTCCAGCCCGTAGGCGAAGCGCAGCGGCGTGGCCACCAGGTCGGGGATGTCGCGCGACTGGGCATGGATGGGGGCGCCGCCGCGCAGCAGCAGCACGTCGCTGCCGGGGCGAAACTGCCGCGCCAGGGTGTCCAGTTGCGCCAGGGCGCCGCGGTACTCGGTGTGGAAGAAGATCGGGCGGTTGGTGACCGCGAAGAAGGCCAGTTGGAGCGCGCCGAGCGCCACCGCCGCGCCGAGCATCCCTGCGCCGAGGAGGCGCGGCGCGGAACGCCAGCGCGCCGCGCCCGCAGCGGCCAGCGCGCCCAGGGCATAGGCCATCCCCAGGCTCAGGGCCGGATAGGTTATCGGCACGAAGCGGCGCAGAATGTAGATGTAGTGCTGCTCGCCGGTGCCGTAGGTTTGCCGCACATAGAAGAACGTGCCCAGCAGGCTGACGCTGAGGAAGAGCCACGAGGCGGCCGTGAGCCCGCGCCGCCACCACAGGGCATAGCCCGCGCAGCCCAGGGCTATGCCCAGGGGTGAGAGGTACCAGCCCACGCGCACGAAGTTCGCCAGCGGGATGCGGTACTTCTCGTTGATGATCTCCGGCTGCGAAGTGAACGTCGCCGGGTCGGCCATGAGCCGTTGCCACCAGGACATCCCGTTGTACTCGTCGTACCAGAGTTGCACCGGCAGGCGGATGGGCGCGCCCACATAGCCCTGGAGCCGCAGCCAGTTGAGGGTCTGGTTGCTGAACGGCCCGCGCCAGGGGCCGCGTTCCTCTGCCAGACGCGCGCGCACTTCGGCTGTGGCCTCCAGGTCGGGCTGTTGCTCCCAGACCTTGTTGCCCACCAGGACGACGCCGGCCATGGCGCGGGCCTCGTCAAGGCGCATGCGCCCCTCGCGCACATCGCGGGCCACCAGCTCGGGGTCGCGGGTGAGGGGGTCATTCCAGCCCCCGCGGGTATTGAAGAAGATGTCGGCGTCGAGGATCTGCGGGCGCACCAGGTAGGCGTACCCGGCCAGGAGCAGGATGGAGACCATAGTTGCCCGCAGGAGCGGCGCGCGGCGGCGCGTCAGGGCCTCCTCCAGGCGCCGCAGCAGGCCGGCGCGGGCGCGCAGGGCGAGCAGGGCTGCCACGCCGGCGCTCAGCAGGGCCAGTTCCAGCCCCAGGCGCGCCCCGGCCCCCAGGCTCAGCCCCCCGGGCAGGAACAGCGGGCGCGCCAGGGCGCTCCGCGGGCTGCTCAGAAACGTCTCGCGCACCTCGGGAGGCAGGAAGGGCAGGCTTGCCAGGGCCAGCAGGGCCGAATCGCGCAGGAGGCGCTCGTGGCCGGTGTCAAACACGTAGGCCCGGGCGATCAGCAGCGCGTGGAGCGCCGCGTGGCCGAGCATCAGGCCGAGGGCCAGGGCGAGGACCGTGTGCCGGCGTTCCCAGCGCCGGCCGATCCACAGGTAGACCAGGTAGAGCAGCAACGGGCCGAGGAGAAAGAAATCCAGCCGCGCCAGGGCCACCTGCCCCACCGCCAGGCCCGTAAGCGCCGCGGCGCGCTGCCGCGTGGCAGCATCACTGGCCGGGTCGTGCATCACGGCGAAGAAGAACAGCCCGGCCCAGATCAAAAACTGCGCCACCGTCTCGGCGGTAGAATAGCGCGCAAACCAGACCTGCGCGCCGTTGAGAGCCAGGAAGGCTATGGCCAGCCACCCGACCCAGGGACCGGCCAGGCGCCGCCCGAGCATGCCCACGCTCCACACCCCCAGCCAGCCCAGCAAGCCCACGGCGAACAGGCCCACCGCCGGGCCGCCGACGGCGGAGAGCAGGGCGATCCAGGCGGGGAGCAGGTGCAGGCCCTGAGGAGTCACCCGGCCGCGGGGCAGTTCGCCCTCATACACGAAGAACCCGGCAGCCCTCAGCCGCGTGGCGATGTAGCGCTCGCGCGGCTGTCCGATCGTGTAGTTGGTGATCGCCTGGCGCGCCGGATTGGCGATCTGCGGGTCGGGATCGCCGGCCCGTCGCCCCAGGTCGGCCAGCAGCGGATCGACCTGCACCAGCGCCCCGGTGCGGGCAATGGCGAAGCCGGTGTTGGCGTAGACCCCCGCGTCGCGCACGCCCAGCACCACCTCGAAGGGGCGCGCCACGAGCAGCAAGGCCAGCGCCAGGACCGCGGCGTAGACCAGGAATTGCCAGGGGGGGATGGAAGTTGCCGGGGCCGGGCGACGCCCGCCCCGGGCCACAAGGGCGCCGGCGGCGACGGTCAGGGTCAGGTGCAACCAGAGACTGAAGAGGCCCAGTTGGGCCAGGAGCAGCGCCAGCCAGCCGCTCCAGAGGGCGCTGGCAGCCACGCGCTCAAAGTGGCGCTCCAGGGGGTCGGCGGGAGCGCCAAAGCGCCGGCTGATGGCCCAACCGGGAAGGTAGAGCAACAGGGGCGCGCAGAGGGCAATCAGCAGTGGCGCTTCGGCAACCATCAGAGGGCGATTATAGCATACCGCGCTACGGCGCCGTATGGTATACTATGCCCCGATTGGTTCAGAGGAGGAACACGAGTTTGCCCAGGGTCCCTGCTCGCATAAGGATGAGTCGCCACGTCACCGGCAGGAGCGGGGCGACCAGCCGCGCAGGGGCAACTCGCAGTTGCGGGTGTGTCTCACAAGTGAAGAACGTGACCTTCGGGGCAGGGTGAGTCTGGCACTGACGCCGGACAATTCCCGATCGGTGGTAAAGCCCACGAGCACGCTGCTGCAACGGCAACGTGCATGATCCGGTGAAACTCCGGGGCCGACCGTACAGTCGGGATGAAAGAAGGTGGTCCACGCGCGCGCAGGCGCTCTGTTATGCTGCGCTGGTGTGTGTTTCCGGTGCCCCGAACAACCAGGTTGTTCGGGGTTCCTTGATCCATAGACCAGCTCGCCGGCGGGGTGCAGTTGGCTTGCGCCACTATGACTGTCCCGAAGGAATGTTCCACCTTCGGGACCATTTGTTTGTGGGAGCCAGTGTATGGTGAAGCAAGCAAGACGGCATGAGGAAGCTTCAGCCCGTCCTATATTGACCTCAGCACACGGTACACAGCCATGGAACACATGCGCTTGATGCAACGGGCACTGGACCTGGCCCGCCGAGCCGAGGGACGCACCAGCCCTAACCCGCTGGTCGGGGCGGTCATTGCCAGGGATGGTCAGATTGTGGGTGAAGGGTATCACCGGCGCGCGGGTTTGCCACATGCGGAGATCGAGGCGCTGCGTATGGCCGGCGAGGCCGCGCGCGGGGCAACGCTGTACGTGACCCTGGAACCATGCGCACATTATGGGCGCACCCCCCCATGCACTGATGCGATTATCGCCGCAGGGATCGTCGAGGTGTACTACGCCGTTCAGGATCCCAATCCGCTGGTCAGCGGGCAAGGCCACGCCCGACTCGAAGCGTCCGGGATTACGGTGCATCGTGGCCTGTGCGAGGCGGCGGCGCGCAAACTAAATCGCCCCTTCTTTAAATACGTGGCGACCGGCAAACCTTATGTGACCGCCAAGTTCGCCATGAGCCTCGACGGGAAAATTGCTACCCGCACCGGCGACTCACGCTGGATCTCCAGCGCAGCGTCGCGCCAGCAGGTCCATACCCTACGCAATGTCACCGATGCGATCCTGGTCGGCGCAGGCACGGTCTTGGCCGATGATCCGGCCCTCACCACGCGCCTGCCGCCAGATCATGACGATGTGCCACACCATCCCCTGCGGATTGTGGCCGACAGCCGTGGTCGGGTCCCCCTTTCGGCCAGGGTGTTCGATCCGGAACTCCCGGGACAAACGGTGCTGGCGACGACGAATGCCACGTCCGTCGCGCATTGCCGCGCCCTCGAGGCTCGCGGCGTTGAGGTGTGGACGTTACCTTCTGATGACCACGGACGCGTGGCGCTTCCGGCGCTGCTCGACCGGATCGGGCGATGTGGGTTGCTCACCCTGCTTGTTGAGGGTGGGAGCACGATTCTGGGCACATGCTTTGCGGAACGTCTGGTTGATCGGGTCTGGCTGTTTCTTGCCCCGATCATCATTGGGGGCCAGACCGCGCCCGGACCGGTTGGGGGCCAGGGTGTGGCAACCCTGGCCCAGGCCATACGAGTATGGGAGATGCGCGTCGCGATGATGGAGAGCCATCTGGCGGCAGTGCAAACCGGCGATGATGTGTGGATTCAGGCTGATCTCAGCTATCCGGAGGAACCTGCATGTTCACGGGAATCGTAGAAGAAATCGGAACGGTCGAGTCACTTATCGAAGTCGCGGGAGGCTGGTCACTCACCGTGCGGGCCACCACGGTGCTGGAAGCCACCCGTCTCGGGCACAGTCTTGCCATCAACGGCACGTGTCTCACGGTGACCTGTCTGACCGACCATTCATTCACAGTTGGCCTTTCACCGGAGACCCTGCGACGGACCAATCTGGGCGATCTGCGTCCTGGCGACGGGGTAAACCTCGAACGCTCACTGACGCTGAACGGACGGATGGGCGGGCACTTTGTCCAGGGCCATATTGATGCTACGGGCGTGATCCGCGCGTTCCAACCAGAGGGCGATTCCTTGTGGGTCACGGTCGTTGCACCAGACGACTTGCTGCGCTACATTGTGCCCAAAGGCTACATTGCTGTGGACGGCGCGAGTCTAACAGTGGTGGATGTCCTTGACGACAGCTTCACCTTTATGCTGATTGCCTACACGAAACAGCATATCACCCTGCCACGCAAACCGATTGGCAGCCGGGTCAACCTGGAAGTGGATATCCTCAGCAAATATGTTGAGAAGTTCATACGTGAGGCCAATCATGCCAATCGCCGGGATTGAATCTGCCCTTAACGACATACGGGCCGGTAAGTTTGTCATCATTGTGGATGACGAAGACCGCGAAAACGAAGGAGATCTGGCTATTGCTGCGGAATACGCCACTCCACAGGCGATCAATTTCATGGCCCGTGAGGCTCGCGGGTTGATCTGCGTGGCCATGACCGGCGAACGGCTCGATGCGTTGTGCATTCCGCTGATGGTGCCGCCTGAGGCGAACACCTCGGCCTTCAGCACCGCCTTTACCGTCTCGGTGGAGGCCCGGTGTGGAGTCACCACGGGGATTTCAGCCTTCGATCGGGCGACAACCATCCGCGCGCTGATCGATCCGGCGACACGCCCTGAGGATCTGGTACGACCCGGCCATGTCTTTCCTCTGCGGGCCGCCGAAGGGGGTGTTTTGACCCGCGCAGGTCAAACCGAAGCCTCGGTCGATCTGGCACGACTGGCGGGCTGCTATCCGGCAGCGGTGATCTGTGAAATAATGCGCGACGATGGTGCTATGGCCCGGCGGCCCGACCTGGAGCGCTTCGCGGTGCGCTATGGTCTGGTGATCATTACCGTTGCCGACCTGATCTCCTACCGGTGTCAGCGGGAGCGAGACCCCGTTGTCCCAACGCTGGCCCTGGCGCAACGTGAGCGTGTTAGTTTCCTGGCCGCCCCAGAGCAAGCCGCGGCAGAGTTGCGCCGCGAACCTGCCCTGGCCCTGCCGCACGACCAGTATGGCCCATACGCGCCAGCGCCGCCAGTGCTGCCCCTGCGCCCTGGCGCGCACCTGCCAGACGGATCGGCGCCCCCGGGCGCGGCGCGGGTGCCGCTGGCGACAGATTGCGATTCGGAGCGAGCGAACCAGCAGGAGCAAACGATGGGACAGACATTTGAAGGGCATCTCGTTGGCACAGGACTGAAGTTTGGGATCGTCATCTCCCGCTTCAACGACGCCATCGGCAGAGAGCTGTTGCATGGGGCGCAGGATGCGCTGATCCGCCATGGGGTTGCCAGGGGGGATATTGATGTCGCCTGGGTGCCGGGCGCATTTGAATTGCCTCTGGCGGCACGGTGGATGGCACGACGCGGAGGCGGATCAGGTCAGCGCACCTGTTACGACGCGATCATCTGCCTGGGCGTGGTCATCCGTGGCGCGACCCCGCACTTCGACTATGTGGCAGGCCAGGCGGCAAGTGGCATTGCATCGGCAGCATTCGAGGGAGGAGTGCCGGTAACCTTCGGTCTGGTCACTACCGAAAATCTCGAACAGGCGTTTGAACGGGCAGGCACCAAGGCAGGAAATCGGGGTGCCGAAGCCGCTATGGCTGCCATTGAGATGGCAAACCTGCGGCGCCTCCTGGAAAACTGAAGATTCGGAGGCGCCAGCGGGGTCTGGCGGGGTCCTCCGGGCGTGGAGGAGCATGCACAACGTTGCGTTACAACCTGACAAGTAACTCTCATCCCAATGCGAGAATCTGTATGGTATACTAAAGATCCATTATTAACAGGACTTACGTGGTGGAGGGGGACGGGGAGGCTTCCCCTTCAAAGGGTTTCACCTGCTCTGAGAAGGGCTTTCTAACTTGAACATAAGCTCTCGGAGCGGGATGTGGGGAAACCAGGTTTCCCCATACCCCCACCCGGTAGGAGGGTTTGGGAGGGCGCAGCCCTCCCAGGAATTATGTTCATCCCGTCGGTGTGCGGCGCAGCCGCATGGGGGGTCTAACGGGAGTAAGGCGGCCACCTTCCGGCGGGCAGGGGGTATGCGGGGAGGCTTCGCCCCCCCGCACCCCTCTACCCACCGTATATGTCCTGGCATGAAGAACCGGGCCGGAGGGGCTATGCACTCAACCTTTGTCGAACATCTACGGCGGGTGGAAATGTTCAGCGGCCTGAGCGATGACGAATTGCTCCAGGTCGCGGCGATGTGCAGGGCGCAGCGCATGCCGGCGGGACAGGAGGTGTTTCACGAGGGCGACGAGGGCGATGAAATGATGGTGATCCTCGAGGGCTGCGTGCGCATCTCGATCACCACCCGCCTGCCCGAGGGCATCACGGCGCCAAGCACGATCAACATGCTCTACAGCGGCCAGAGCTTCGGCGAGATGGTCCTGCTCGGCAGCGCCACCCGTTCGGCTACCGTCACCTGCGTTGACCCGTGCATCTTTCTGGTGATCCGCGAATGCGATTTCGCGGCCCTGTGCGAGCGCAACCCGCGCATCGGCTACCGGGTGATGCGGAATATCGCCTCCGACCTGGCCTACAAGCTGCGGGCCTCCAATCTGCTGCTGCGCGGGAACATTCGCTGGCAGCATAATGAGCTTGGGCGCCGGCCCTGAGGTGGGGACCCCGCCCTTCCCTTGCCCTCACCCGGTGGGAGGGTTTGGGAGGGCTACGCCCTCCCAAGAATAATCGTATGTGCCTCTCGTTGGTGTGCGGCGCAGGCGCATGGACGGCTGATAAAGAAAGGCGAAGCGCTTGGATCTTGTTATTACGTTGCTATCGTTAAACGTACCTACAATTCTCATCTTACTAGGTGGAGTGCTGGTATTTTCACTCTTTTTTGAGGAGGTCTTCGGGAATAAACTACGTGCCGGCGCTCAGCATAAAGCCGCACTAACCGGATCGTTCTTGATAGTCGCGGGAATAGGTTTAATCATAGCAGGAACGCTGGCTCAACCCTCCGACTCCGAAAAAGAATCGCCTAAGCCGGATGCGTCGCCAGTCTTCTATGTAGATGAGCAAAGCAACGTCTTTTTTTCCTTCGATAGTCTTAACAGTAGAGGAAGGCTTTTTGTTAAACGAGACGAAAACCTGGGAAGAGATTACACGTTTGAGTACACCCTTCCAGATCAGGAAGAGGGTTATGCGGGCTTCGTTTTTCAGTTCCACCCCCCATTGAACATAACAAAGTTCGGCTACCTGGAAGTAACGCTTGGCCTGGATGATCCGGAAGCAAATTGTGATGTATACTTAAAACAAGGAGAGACGGCCAATTATATAAGAATATGCGACAAATCTTTTATTAACGGCAATGAAATTGAAAGTTACATGGAAACATATAAATTAACGGTCAAAATACCCCTGCGCAAGAATTTTAAGGATGTCGACCATTCAAGAATAGAAGAGGTCGGTTTTGGCATGAACACATCTTTTACACGCGGCACTCATAGATTCACTCTCTATGACGTTAAACTCTTACAATAGCTCTACCTTGTTATGTGATGTCTCATCTAACGTGAACATAGGCTGCTGGAGCAGGGGTGTGGGGAAACCGGGTTTCCCCATCCCCTCGTCCCGCAGGGGGATGGGGAAACCCGGTTTCCCCGTACCTCCGCCCGCGGGAGGGTTTGGGAGGGCGCAGCCCTCACGCAGGGGGATGGGGAAACCCGGTTTCCCCGTACCTCCGCCCGCGGAAGGGTTTGGGAGGGCCAGGCCCTCCCAAGAAGTATATTCATCCCGTCGGTGTGCGGCGCAGGCGCATGGACGGCTAAGATGGGGAAGCCAGGCT
>DAOTYR010000562.1:0-7419 GCA_034434655.1 Chloroflexaceae bacterium | reverse complement strand
GTCCGCGGCCAGCGCCCCGTAATGCGCGGGCGCCCCGCCCCGGGGGTGTTGACGCGGTGCATACGCCGCAGAGCGCGCCCGGCCTGGCGCCCCGCGCCGCGCAGCAGGTGTGGTTCGTCCAGGGTTGCCGCGGGAACGCCCGGCACAAAGGTTTCCAGGGTGTAGGCAAAGGGTACCAGGGTGCACGACAGATCGCGCTGAATGAGCCGCGCCGCGGGCAGGTTCTGGGCGCTCATCATGCGCAGAAAGAAGACCTGCGCCGCCAGGTCGTCCTCGGGCGCCATGCGCAGAATCAGATGCTCGTTGAGCGTCGAGACGCGCACCAGGACGTGTTGCCCGGTCTGCCGGTAGAGGGTCACGGCGGTGGGGCGCAGGTTCAACGCGCGCACCACCAGCGCGGTATGTTCGCCCAGGTGGGCCAGCAGGCGTCGCCAGGCATCGCTCATGCCTTCACTGACCGGGGGGATGGCGTGGTTGAGATGGGTGTAATCCATTGGTTCTCAGACAGCGTTTCGTTGCGCGACCGTGTTCGCGACGCCCGCGCTCACTGCGGCGCCACGTCGGGCAGGACGAAGCGCAACACGCGATTAGTGGCCCGGTCGGTCACCCACACCGCCCCCTCGGCGTCCACTGCCAGGCCGCTCGGGCTGGTCAGGGCGACGAGGTCGTTGCTCTGGCCGCTCCAGCGCAGCAGCGGATCGCCGCGCAGGTTGAAGGCGATGACTTGGCTGCGGCCGGGCACGCTGACGAAGACCGTGCCATCGGGGGCGGCGATGAGCGCGGGATCGTCGTAGGTGTTCGGGCGCCAGCCGGTCACCTGCCAGGTGACGATGGGGATGGGGCCGACCCGTCCGGCGCCGTCGGGGGCGAATACCTGGACCCGGCTGTTCCAGGTGTCGGCTACGTAGAGATTGCCCTGCGCGTCCACGGCCAGGCTGGCCGGCTCGTTGAACTGACCAGGCCCGGCCCCGGCCGAACCGAACTGGTAGAGGAACGTCCCATCGCTATCGGTGACGATGATCCGGCGGTTGCCCGTATCGGCGATGTAGACGTTGCCCCGGGCATCCACGGCCACGCCCCGCGGCCCGAACAGCCCCAGGGGAGCGGCGGCGTTCCGCGCCGGATCGCCCTCGGTGATTGTCGCGCGCCGGCCATCGCCCAGATCCTGATCCCCGCTGCCCCAGGCAGCGACGGCCCGGCCCTCGGGATCGTACTTGACAATACGGGCGTTCCAGGTGTCGGCCACGTACAGGTTCCCCGCGGCGTCAAGGGCCAGCCCGCGGGGCTCGTACAACTCGCCGAGGGTCGCCCCCTGCCCCCCGAGGCTGCGCATCAAGCGCCCGTCGGGGCCATAGACGTGAATGCGATGGCCGCCGGTATCGGCGACGTAGAGGTTGCCCTGCGCGTCCACCGCCACACCCGTCGGCTGGCCGCCCCCGGCGGGCAAGATCACCACCTGCCGGGCCACCAGGCGCAGATCGGGCGAGGCCGGCGCCGCCGCCGTCATTCCCACGCCGCCGGCCACCAGGTCGCCGCGCACCCAGACCTCCATCTCCCGGGCGCCGGGCACGAGGGGATAGGGCAACTCGCGGTACAACAGGTAGCGGCCCAGCCAGGTCCAGTTCTCAACCCGGAACGGCCAGAGGAGCGGGGCATACGGGCCATGCACCTCCGCCGAAATATCGCGCCCGCAACCACCCGAACCGCCAGCCCCCGGCGGCTTCAACAACTGCTCCACCGGCGTCCATGTGCTGTAGTAGAAGCGTTTGTAGCCGGGACTGTCGGGGGAACACTTGTCCCCTTCGGGGAACCACCAGTTAAACACCCCCGCCGGCCCATAGGGTTGCACATACGCCTCGCGCAGCGCCTCGCGCACCGACTCGGTCACGTGGGGGCGGTAGAGCAGCACCACGGGGGCCAGGGCGGTGGAGCCATCGGGCATGGACACCACGAACGTTTGCGAGCCAGATCCGCTCTGAAAGCGGTCGCGTTTGGTCCAGACCAGGTTCTTGAAATCGCGGAAATACCATTGCAACGGCCAGGCCAGCGACCCCTCGCCGCTGTCGTCACCGCTGTCAATGAACACCGGCATGCTCAGGCCGCCGGTCTGGTCCTGGGGGGTGCGATGACTGCGGGTGAGGTTAATCGCCATTTCGCGAATATCGGCGACGTAGCGAGGCACCTCAGGGGCGGTCTGGGTGTAGATCAGCGGCTCGATGGGCGTATCGGGATGGTGATAGACCACCATCCAGGTGGCCCGCACGGTATAGGCACCGATGCCGAGGGCCAGGGTCAGCGCGACCAGGGCGATGACCAGCCGCACGCCGAGGAGGTTCGCCAGGGTGAGCAGGGCGTAGACCAGGCCCCCGGCGATGAACAGCGGCACCAGGCCCTGCAACAGATTGCGCTGCCACTCCTGGCCCTGGGCGCCGGCCCCGATGCGCCAGAGGGCCACGCCGACGGCGACGGCGGCAAGGGCGGTGACCAGAGGCACAAGGCCGAGCAGCGGATAGCGTCTGGAGTTGCCCGCCGGCGGGTCGCTCGTCTCGACGGCGGCGGGCGGAGCGCGCCCCTCGCGTTCAACCACATCGAGCAGACGGGCGATCACCCAGGCGGCCAGCAGGGCCCCCGGCAGGGCCATGTGCACCAGCAGCCAGGGCATCTTCTCGCCAGCCCAGGAAAAGATGATCAGCGCCGTCCAGAACCAGAACACGGCGAGCAGCGGATAGAGGCCCCAGGGGCGCAACGCCCCGGGCATCACCGGCACGCCGGTCGGCGAAGGTTCCCCCGGCGTCGGGGCCTCCTCGCTCGCCTCGGGCGCGTCGCCGCCGGTCGCGGAAGCGACGGCGCGCTGGCGGGCCAGGAAGCGCCGCGCTATGCCGACCAGGGAACTCCCGGTCGGCGCCGGCGCCTCCGGCGCCGGCGTCGCATCACTCCCCGCCGGAGCATCGCCGCCGGTCGCGGAAGCGACGGCGCGCCGGCCGGCCAGGAAGCGCCGCGCCACGGCGACCATCAGCGCCACCACTACGCCGCTGGCGGACAGCACCGCCAGCGGCTCGTAGAGCGGCAACAGCATCAGGTAGTAGTACCAGGGCTGATCGCCGCGGGCATACTCTTGCTGGCTGCCGAGCCAGTAGGCCAGACCGGCGTAGAGCCCGTCGAAGGCCCCGCGCATGTGAGCGAAGAATGAAGAGTAGAGCACCAGGTAGATGCCGCCGAGAATGGCCAGGGCGACCCACAGCGTCGCGCGCTGCTCGCTCCACAGCGCCCGCAGGCGCGGCAAGAGGACCGGCGCGGGGTCCCACAACTGCTGACAGAGCCAGGCCAGCAGGAAGGCCGAGGCCACCAGAAAGGCTTTCTCGCCGAAGTACAGCCCCTGGCCCACCGGGATGCGCGGATTCACCAGCATCAGCAGCACGGCGACGCCGATGACAGCGATGAGGAACCGGTTGAGGTGGCGGGCGAAGCGACTCTCGGCGAGCAGGCGCATGAGCACAAACACGCCAAAGATGAACAGCAGAATGTAGTACAGTTCGTGGGTGGCGATGGCCAGAGCCAGCGCCGCGGCGGTCAGGTACAACCAGCCAGGCCGCCCGCTGTCGAGCCAGCGCAGCGCCCCGACGAACATCCACACCTCCCAGAGCACCATCAAGCCGTCGTGGCGCGCGAAACGGGTGTAGTAGAGCAGCGAGGGCGAGAACGCCAGCAGCGCCGCCGCCACCAGCACCCCGCGACGCCCCAGGTAAGGTCGCAGCCACCAGGCCGAGGCGACCATCAGGATGCCGGCTACGGCCATCGGCAGGCGCGCCTGGGCGTCGCCGTCGCCGAAGAGAAAGTAAGTCAGGGCGGTGAAATAGTACAACGACGGCCCGTGATAGACCGGGTCATAGCAGTACGTCGGAGCGCTTACCCCACCCCAGCAGTTGAAGCCGCCCGCGCCCGTATACAGGCGCCAACTCGACCATGCGTGGATGCTCTCGTCGTGATGCAGCGCCATAACGCCCAGACCCCAGAGATGGGCGATGATGCTGGCAAGAACGATCAGAGCGAACACCACGCTTTCCCAGGTCAGCCAGGCCAGGCCGACCGGGCGGCTGAGCGTCCGGAGTTGTGGGGGCTGGTTAAGCGTCTCGAGTGCCATGCCGTGCGTACTAGCGCGTTTCTCAGTTATCCGTGCGGCTGCGCCGCACGCCGACGGGAATGCACAAAGGTTGTTCCTGGGAGGGCCGGGCCCTCCCGAACCCATCCAGGGGCGGGCGCCGGGTGCGCGGGCCTCCGGCCCGCATCCGCGCGGGGCCGCTGCCCTCCCACCGGGTGAGGCTCTGGGGAAACCCGGTTTCCCCAGACCCCTCCCATGGAGGGCCGATGTGCCCCCTCAGGGCCGCCTGCCGCGCAAGTCGCCGCCGAAGCCGGGGCCGATCTGGTCGGCAAGCTCGGGGCGCACGGCGATCACCACGTCGGTCGAACCCAGGCGCTCGCCGAGATCGCGAAACATCAGAAAGCGCCACCAACGTTCGCCCACGCCGCGATCGAAGGGCGCCCGCAGGGCCTGGCCAAGGAGTGACACCTGCTCGAGCGGCGCCTCGCGCCAGCCTGGCCCCAACCGGTAGACGTGGTCCTCGGGGAACCACCAGCGCAGCGGATAACGCTGGATCACGAAGCCCTCCAGGTAACGCCGGTTCTCCGGATACCGGTCGTAGTTCTCCTGAAGCAGCAGCACGGCCATGATACGCCCGTCGAGCGGCCCCAGCAACTGTCCGCCGATGCGCTCGGCGGCGCTGAAGTCGCGCAGGTACCAACTCCAGATGGTCTCACTGTCGTAGACAACCGGCAGGGCCAACCCCCGGCCGCGGCGGATCGAGGCCTCTTCGAGCCGGCGCACGACGCGCAGCATATCCGGCGAGGTCTGGGTGTAGACCATGGCTTCAACCGGCACGTCGCCATTGATATAGGCCAGGCGTATGGCCGAACGGAAGGTGTAGAGGCCCACGGCGACCCCCAGGCAGGCGGCGAGCAGGGCCACGGCGTGTCCCGGCCCCCAGCGCAGGGCGGCGCCGATGGTCAGCAGGGCGATCAGCGCCAGCGCCGCCGCCGGCACCACCCAGGGCGGCAGCGCCGACTTCTCACCGAAGGCCACGATGGCCGTCAGCAGCACGAAGCTCAACCCGACGATGATCGCGAAGAGGGTTGCGTAGATCGTCCAGGCGGCGCGAGCGGAGGCGCGGGCCAGGGCCGCGTCCTCGGCGGCCAGTTCAGCCTCCTCGCCGGCGCGCCAGCGGTTCCAGATCAGGCGCTGGGCGCCCCAGGCCGCCAGCAAGGTCCATGGCACGCTGATGTGGATGGTCAGCCAGGGCATCTTTTCGCCGGCCCAGGTGTAGATGCCCAGGGCGGCCAGCGCCCACCAGGCCAGCAGGTAGATGCCGAAGCCGGCTGCACGGCCAGGATGCGCCACCCCATCCATCGCGGCGTCCGGCGCTTGCCCGGAGCGGCGCGCGGCCCGCAGGGCATCCAGCGCCACCAGGGCCAGGGCCGCGCCGCCGAAGATCAGCAACAGCGGCTCGTAGACGCCGAGCAAAAAGAAGTAGTAGTGTTCCGGCTGACCGCCCCGCTCGACGTTGTGTTGCGCGAGCCAGTAGAGCAGCGACCCGCTCACGCCGCTGATCACGCCGATGATATTGGTGAAGAAGGCGGTGAAGAACAGCGTGTAGATACCCAGCACGATCAGCAGGGCCACCAACCAGCGCCGCCCGACGCCGAGGCTGGCAACCACCTCCGCTGCCGGATCGCCACGCTCGCGGGCGACTTGCCAGGGGGTGCGCCCGTCCGGGCCAGGGCGCCGCCAGATCAGGTAGATCAGCCCCGCCAGGACGCCGAGGGTCAATCCGATAGCCAGCAACACCGCCGGATGGCGGAAGAACTGCCACAGATCGCGCAGGTACAGGCCCAGATTGGTGAAAAGATCGCGCCCGCCGTCGTTATCGGCGCGATTGCGCACGCGCAGCGCGTAACCGTTATCCTCGGTCTCCAGCGGCGGCCAGCCAAACCAGCCCGGTCGCTCCACCACCAGTTCGCCCGTCTGCGGATCGCGCGCGGCATGATGGGCGCCGTCCACCTGGGCATGACCAGGCATCACGAAGATCAGCGCGGCGACCGCCACCCCCAGCAACCCCGCCATAGCGATCCCCGGGCGGTACACGCGCCACAGAAAGGCCACCGCCAGGGGCGCGGCCATGATCAGGAAGAAAAGATAGGTAGTCTCCTGGTTCACCAGCATGAAGGCGAAGGCGCTCGCGCCCACGAAGAGCCACAATGGGCGGCGCGCGGCCCCGTAGCGCACAATGGCCGCAAAGACCAGCGCCTCGCACAACACCGAATAGATGTCGTGGCGGAAGAAGCGCCCGACATACAGGGCCACCGGCGACATCAGGAGATAGACGGCGGCGATCAGCGCCGCGGGGCGCCCGAGGGTCCGGCGGAGGAGGTAAGGCGAGAGCGTCAGGGCCGTGCCGGCCAGGGCCGGCCCCAGGCGGGCCACGAAGTCGGTATCGCCGAAGAGGAAGTAGAGCGCCGCCCCCAGGTAGTAGAGCAGCGGGCCGTGGAGCAGCGGGTCGTGGATGTAGCCGCGGCCCACCAGCAGGTACCACGAGTACGCCGCGTGGAGCGTCTCATCGTGGTGCAGGGCCCGATCGCCAAGCGCCCAGAGATGGGCCAGCAGCGCCACTGCTGCGAGAGCCAGGTAGGCCACCTGCTCGACCGTGAGCAACCAGGGCCGGAGACCAGTTGCGCCCGCGCCGGGGGCAGGCTCGGGGGCGGCCCGTGGCCGCGACAGTTCAAGGGTTGCCATGCGCTACCTGTAGGCCCAACACGCGCCTGTGCCACATGTTCCGAGGCATTGTACACGATGGGGATGCGCCGGGCAAGGCATGCATGATGGAGGGTAACGGTTCACACCCGGGGTCACACCCGCGCCCGGGAGCGCGGGCGCCCCGCCCGCGTCGCGTCTCCGCGAGCAGGTTGTTCCTGGGGGGCTATGGGGAAACCCGGTTTCCCCATCCCCCTGCGCAAGGGCGTAGCCCTCCCCAACCCTCCCACCGGGTGGGGCTATGGGGAAACCCGGTTTCCCCATATTCACCTCAGGCCCCATACGCGGGGCGCACCACGCTCGATGCACATAGCCTGGGAGCGCGGGCGTCCCGCCCGCGTCGTGGCTCTGCTGGCACGGTGACGGCCCCCTCCCTGACCCTCCCCCGCTGGGGGCGGGCACCCGGATCCTCCCCCCAGCTTTAGGGGCGGACAGAACGGATGAGCGACACCCGCAACGGTCAGGTCGGGGATGACAAGGAGTCTGGAACCTTCTATGATAGGTGTATCACCAACCATCGCAGAAGGAGCCAGACTCATGACCAGGATACGGCACCT
>DAOTYR010000561.1:0-17202 GCA_034434655.1 Chloroflexaceae bacterium | reverse complement strand
GATCGTCTCCGAGAAAACGGTCAAAACCCACGTGAGCAACATTTTATCCAAGCTCCACCTGGCCGATCGCACCCAGGCGGCGATCTACGCCCTGCGAAAGCGGATCGTGGCGATGGAATGACACGGGCTCTCCTCAGTCGTCCACGCGGCTGCGCCGCGCGCCGACGGGATGAACATAATGTTTGGGAGGGCGTAGCCCTCCCACCGGGTGGGGGGATGGGGAAACCGGGTTTCCCCACGCCCTCTCCGAGAGCTTAGGTTCACGTCAGGCCACATTCGCGGGGCGCGCGCCGCCCGATGAAAATGGCCCGGGGGCGCGGGCGGCCCGCCCGCGTCGCGTCTTCGCGGGCAAGGTGACGGCCCCCTCCCCAGCCCTCCCCCGCTGGGGGGGAGTCCGGCTCCTCCCCCCAGCGGGGGGAGGTTGGGAGGGGGGCTGCGGCGCCGCATGCGCGTCGGTGAGCAGCCTATGTTCACGTTAGCCGTCCATGCGGCTGCGCCGCACAACGCTGCAATGAACATACGGTTGTTCCTGGGAAGGCGCAGCCCTCCCAGACCCTCCCGCGGGTGGGGGATGGGGAAACCCGGTTTCCCCATCCCCCTGCGGGGCGGGTGCGTGGGGAAACCGGGTTTCCCCCTATCCCTGCGGGAAGGCCAGGCCACCCCGGGGAGAGGGGCGTGGGGAAACGCGGTTTCCCCACACCCTCTTCGAGAGCCTATTTTCACGTTAGCCGTCCATGCGGCTGCGCCGCACACCGACGGGATGGGAGGGTTGCGCCCGCCCAAACCCTCCCACCGGCTGGGGATATGGGGAAACCTGGTTTCCCCATATCCCCTTCTTGAGGGCAGGTCCTCCCGCGGGCGGGGGCATGGGGAAACCTGGTTTCCCCACACCCCTCCCCGAGAGCTTACGTTCACGTTAGACCAGCGAGGTTCCAGCACACGGATGATCCAACGCCCATCACTTGCCCGTTTTATGTGGCTGTCGATCGCCGCGGCGATCGCGACCATTGGTCTCAAGCTCGCCGCCTTCTGGCTGACCGGTTCGGTTGGTCTGCTCTCCGACGCCCTCGAGTCGCTGGTCAATCTGGCCGCGGCGGTGATGGCCCTGGCGATGCTGACCATCGCCGCGCGCCCTGCCGATGAGGAGCATGCCTACGGCCACACCAAAGCCGAGTACTTCGCCAGCGCCACCGAGGGTGTGCTGATCCTCGTTGCCGCCGGCAGCATCATCTGGGCCGCCGTGCCGCGCCTGCTGGCGCCCGCGCCCCTCGAGCAGATCGGCCTGGGCCTGGCCGTATCCCTGGTCGCTTCACTGATCAACTTCGTGGTTGCGCGCATCCTGCTCCGCGCTGGCCGTAAACACTCTTCCATCGCCCTTGAGGCCGATGCCCATCACCTGATGACCGATGTCTGGACCTCGGTCGGCGTCACGATTGGCGTCGCGCTGGTCTGGCTCACTGGCTGGACGCGGCTCGACCCGCTGATCGCGCTGCTGGTCGCCGCGAATATCATCCGCTCGGGGATTGACCTGGTGCGCCGTTCGGCCCTGGGGTTACTGGACACCTCCATTCCCCCCGAGGAACTGGCCCGCGTGCGCGCGGTGCTCGATGAGTACGCCGCCCGCGGCGTGGATTACCACGCCCTGCGCACCCGCCAGGCCGCCGCGCGCCGCTTTGTCTCCCTCCACCTTCTCGTGCCCGATACCTGGACCGTCCAGCAAGGGCACGATCTGGCCGAGGAGGTCGAGCGCGAGATTCGCGGAACCTTGCCCAACACCTCGGTGTTTACCCATGTCGAGCCGCGGGGTGATCCCGCCTCGTGGGAGGACGTGAAATTATAGGGATGGCTGCGCCGCTTGCGCCATGGCCTGACGGAGCGCGCAGGGCAATGTCCTCCGCGATGTACGATCCAACATGGGTTATGGTCTTTGAAAAATTAATCCGCTATGCCGGGCTAGCCGTGGGGCTGAAGCCCTCGGCCAGGGGATGCGAAGGCCGCCTGCGCGGCCTATACCGGATTATGTATTCAAAGACCATTACCCTGTGTTTTTCAACCCCGCCGCAATGCCATTAATTGACATAAGCACCGCGGTCTCCAACTCTTCCTCGTCGGCCCCGGTTGGCGCGGCTCGCAGCCGGCGCAGCAGCTCGATCTGAATGTGACTGAGCGGGTCAATGTAGGGGTTGCGCTGCTTGATCGCCCACTGCAGCGTTGGCTGGCGGTCGAGCATCTCGTTAATCTGCGCCACCTGACAGATCATCCGCACGGTGCGGGCATACTCCTGCTCGATGCAGGCGAATATCGCCCTGGCCAGGTCCTGGTCGCTGACTAGCCCGGCGTAATGCCGCGCGATGCTCATATCTGCCTTGGCGATAATCAACTGCGCGTTGTCCAGCAACAGGGCGAAGAAGGGCCATTTCTGGTACATCTCCTGTAACAGCGCCAGTCGCTCCGGGCGGGCGGGCTGGCCCACGAAGCTCTCGAGCGCGCTGCCAAGGCTGAACCAGCCCGGCAGCGTGTGGCGGCTCTGCATCCAGCTAAAGACCCACGGAATGGCGCGCAGGTCCTCAATGCGGTCGCTCTTGCGCCGTGAGGCAGGGCGCGAGCCGATGCGCAGGCGGCTGATTTCGGCAATGGGCGTGGCTTCGCGGAAGTAGGTCAGAAAGCGCGGATCCTCGTAGATCAACGCGCGGTAGGCGTGGCGCGCTACCGCGCTCAGTTCCTCCATCGCCGCGATCCACGCCGGCTGGGGCGCGCGGATCACTTCGGGGAAGCCTGCCCGCAGCACCGCATTGAGCACCTGCTCCAGGTGCCGGGTCGCCGTAAGGGGGTCGAGGTAGCGATCGGCGATCATTTCGCCCTGGTCGGTCACTTTGATCTGGCCGCGCATGGTGCCTGCCGGTTGGGCCAGGATGGCCTGGCCGGCCGGGCCGCCGCCACGCCCGATCGCCCCGCCGCGCCCGTGAAAGAGGCGCAGCCGGATCCCGTGGCGGTCGGCCAGCGCCGTGAGTTCAACCTGGGCGCGGTACAGCGCCCAGTTCGCCGCCACGTACCCGCCCTCTTTGTTGCTGTCCGAGTAGCCCAGCATCACCTCCTGCATCCCGCCGCGCAGCCGCAGATGATCGCGGTAGACCTCCAGGTTCAGGAGCTGGTCCATCAGGTCCGGGGCGTTGGCCAGGTCGTCGCTGGTTTCGAACAGCGGCGCGATGTTGAGCCGGCTGTAGGCGCCAGGGCGATACAGGCCCGCCTCGCGACCGAGGAGCAGCACGGCCAGGATGTCGCTCACTCGCGCCGTGGCCGAGATGACGTAGGTCTCGATCACCTCCGGGTCGATCTGTTCAAGCACGGCGGCGATGGTACGGAAGGTGTGGATGGTTTCGGCGGTTTCCGGCGTATATTCCGCCAGGCGTGTGGTCGTAAGGGGGCGAGCGCTGGCGATTTCGGCGGTCAGCAGGGCAATCTTGCGCCCTTCGTCCAGGCCGGCATAGTCCTCGCAGATCCCGGCGCGGCGGAGGATCTCCTCGAGGGCGGTGCCGTGGCGGCTGCTGTGCTGGCGGATGTCCAGTGTAGCAGTGTGGAGTCGGAAGATCGCCACGCTGGCGATCAGGTCGCGCAGCAACCCATCGGCGGGCAACGCGCCCCCGTTGGCGCACAGGCTGGTGTGGATCAGGCGCAGGTCGGCGAGCAGCGCCTCACTGTGGTAATAGATCGTCGGTGGGGGCGTGGGCGGGGGATCGATGCCCCAGCCCGGCTCGTGGCTCAAGGTGTGCTCCAGCGTGCGCTCCAGCCGTGCCCGCATCAGGGTGATCAGGCGCCGGTAGGGTTCCCGGGCATGGTGAGGACTGATGGCCGCGGCCACTCCGGGGAAGATCGCTTCGTACTCCGCCGTGCGCTCGAACACCGCCGGGCTGAACGCCACCTGGTGCAGCGACTGGCTCAGATCGGTGAAGAGGGCGTCCATCTGCGCGAGCAGGTGGCGCAGCATCGAGACACGCATCAGGCGCACGGTCGCCAGCGTTACCGCCGGGGTAACGAAGGGATTGCCGTCGCGGTCGCCGCCCATCCAGCTCCCGAAGCGCAGCAGGGGGGGCGCCTGCCATACCTCTTCGGGATAGTGCTCGGCCAGGGCCTGCTCCAGGGTGCGGTAGATCCGTGGCAGCAGCTTGTAGAGCACCGTCTGGAAGTAGAACAGGCCGTTCTCGACCTCGTCGAGCACGGTGGGCCGGTAGGCGCGGACATCGTCGCTCTGCCAGAGGCTCACAATCTCGCGCTCGATGCGCTGTAGCGCGGTGATGCGATCCTGGGGCAGCATCAGGCGCTCGCCGAGGCTCAGATCGAGCAGGGCCTCGAAGATCGACCGCTGTTTGAGCAGGGTAGTGCGCCGGCGCGACTCGGTTGGATGCGCCGTAAGCACGGGCATGACCAGCGCCCCTTCGAGCCAGGCCCGGAGCGTGGCCGCGGGCACGCCGTGTTCCCGCAGCAGGCGAATGGCAGCGTCAATGCTCTCGGCGCGTGCCTCGGGAGCGCGGCGCAGATCTCGTTCACGCAAGACCCGCAGCCGTTCGACGGCCTCGGCCAGATTCACCAGCCCGAAGTAGAGGGTGAAGGCCCTGGTCAGGCCGTGGATCTCGGGGATCGAGAGGGCGCCGATCACCTCCTCCAGGCGTTGGGCCAGCGCCGCGTCGCCGCTGGCGCGCAGTTCTTTAGCCATGCGCCGGATCTGCTCCTCCAGCGTGAAGGCCGCGGCCCCGCTCTGGTCGGTGAGGACGCGGCCCAGGGTGTCACCCAGCGCGCGGATATTTGATGATAGCGGATCGCGTTCAGGCATGCAGACCCTTACTCCCCTCCTTCGGCGACCATATCTTCGACATGGGCGGCGTCATTGAGGCGCATCAGCCGCCAGCCATTGCGCCCCAGGCGCAACTCGGTGAGTGAGCCGTTGTCCAGCCACATGCGCCCGAAGTTGCCCAGGTCCAGGCCAATCACGTGGCAGAGGAGGGCGCGGATGGTGCCGCCGTGCGACACGGCCACCACCACCTCGCCCTGGGCATGGCTCTCCTGGATGCGCTGGAGGGCCACCAGCGCCCGGGCCTGCAACTGGGCGTAACTCTCGCCGCCGAGGCGCACGGTGCGCGCCGGGTCGCGCCGGTACTCGGCCATATGGTCGGGGAAGCGCCGGTAGAGTTCTTCGGGTGTCAGGCCCTCCCACTGCCCGACATCGATCTCGCGCAACTCGGGCATCGGCGTGGGCGTCTGGCCAATGGCTGCGCCGATGATCTCGGCAGTCTCCCAGGCGCGGGCGATGTCGCTGGCGTAGAGCGCGCGCACCTCCAGCCCCCGCAAGCGCGCGGCAGCGCGACGGGCCTGCTCGCGCCCGCGTTCGTTCAGGGGGACATTGGCATGGCCCTGATACTGGAGGGTGACGTTCCACGGCGTCTCGCCGTGGCGGACGAGGATGAGGCGCATGAGGGATCTCGCTTGTGCTTGTGTATCATACGGTCATGCGGCGCAACCGCACACCAACGGGATGAACATACTTTCTTGGGAGGGCTACGCCCTCCCAAACCCTCCTGCGGGCGGGGGGATGGGGGAACCGGGTTCCCCCAATGTTCACGTTAGGGTGCGCACCTGCCGCGGGCACCTGGGGTGAGCCACGCGCCTGGGAGCGGGACGCCCTCGTCGCGTCTCCGCGGGCAAGCTGCCCGCGCTCCCAGGAGACATGTGATGGTCTTTGAGAAATTAATCCGGTATAGCCCGCGCAGGCGGGCTTCGCATCCCATAGCCGAGGGCTTTAGCCCCACGGCCAGCCCGGCATAGCGGATTAATTTTTCAAAGACCATCACATGTACTGCCGCGGGCGGAAGGGGGGCGCGGGGAAGCGCAGCCTCCCCGCGCCCCGCCACCGGGAACGGAGGAGTGAACCATAGTCTTACCTCATTATACCGTTGGATGGGTGGTTCTGCCTTGACACAACGTTCATCCAGGCCCGGGGCGACCCGGAGGGGTGCCTCACCAGGCCCGGGGCGACGTGGAGGGGTGCCCCACATGTGGCAATCTGCTTGCCCTATCACTCTTCAATCCCCAGGGCGCGCACCGCGATCTCCGTATCGGAAGCATGCAAACGCACCGGGGTTGCGCCGCTCGCGATCCGCAGCGCCACCTCGTGGCGCTCCTGGCCGCCGCGCAGTTCGAGGATCGCCTGTTCCTGCCCATTGACGCTGATGGCAAGGCGCCCCGGCGCCGGGCTGGTCAGTTCCAGGGTGAGGATGATGTCGCGAGGGCGGGCGCTGTAGATCAACACTTCCGCTGCCCCAAGGATGCGCCGCTCGACCCCGTCGGGGCTGTTTGTCACCGGCGACCAGCCCGCCCCGATGCCAAGGAATGGCAACGGATCGTCCGGCGGCGCCACCTTATAGGCCAGCACCGACCCCGCCGGGATCGGCTTCAACGGGCCCATAGCCCGCAGCAAGCCCGAGGCGCGAAAGGTATCAGAATAGGTCAGCGCCGCGATCTGGCGCTCGGGCGGCGCCCCCCCGGCGGCGGCTTCGGCGACTTTCTGCAGGTAGTGGTAGCTCAGCGCCCAACATGTTCCACATGTTCTGCCAGGTGTCGAAGCCGTTGCCCGGCACCGCGGTCGTCGCCTGGAGCGGCAGGGGCCAGGTTATCAGCAGGGCCAGGCCCAGGTAGAGAGCCAGGGCCGACCCGTGGCGCGCCAGCGCTTCGCGCCAGCGGACGGTTCGTGGGCTCATAGATCAGGCGCTCCTACCCCTCTCTGTCGCCGTGCCGCGCCAGCCAGGCCAGGGCCAGCGAGAGGCCGATCAGCGTTTTGCCGTCGCTGAAGGCCCCTTCCAGCAGCGCCGACTGCAAACCCTCCAGGGGCCGCTCTTCGGGATGCAGGTGTTCGTCCCAGTCGGCCGTGCCGTCGGTGGGGGTCAGGTCGAGGCCCAGGAAGATGTGGGTGCGTTCGTTGGTGTAGCCCGGTGAGGTGTAGTAGCTCGCCAGCGGGATGAGCCGCCCGGCGCGATAGCCCAGTTCTTCGGCCAGTTCGCGGGCCGCCGCCGCCGCCGGGTCCTCGCCCGGATGCAACAGGCCCGCCGGCAATTCCAGCATGTCCCGGCCCGCGGCAATCCGGTACTGGCGCACCAGCAGCACCTTGCCTGCGTGGATCGGCACGACCGCCACCCCGCCGATATGCTCCACCACGTCGCGCCGGGCCGTCTGCCCATTGGCGATCATCGCCGTGCCGGTGATCACCGTGAAGAAGCGCCCCCGAAAGACCTCGTGTCGTTCGAGCCACTGTTCCACGTTGTCTGCTCCCTTTCGTGCCTGTGGATGCCTCTCCCGCGAGGGGCCAGGCGGGCCGTATCCTGCGGCGCCGGTGGTTTGGGTGCGGACAGAACGTATGGGCGCAGACGGGCGTTATGGCGTTGGGATGCGCTGGTTGGCCCTAACCCCCGTCCCCTCTCCCGCATGCGGGAGAGCGGTGAGCAGCGGCCTGCGACGGGGCATCTCGATGCGGCAGAAGCCGCGTTAGCCCAGATGTTCTGTCCGCCCTTAAACCACTGGGGGGGAGGCCCCGCTTTGCAAAGTATTGGAGTCAGGCCCTCCCCCATCCTTCCCTATGGCACCCCCGGCCCGGTCACGATAAAGGCCCCGACCGCGGTAATATCGCTGCGTTCGCCGTGGGCGACCAGGCTGTAGAAGCCGGGAGCCAGTCCCCCCGTCCCGAACACGATGCGGATGCGCCCCGCCCCGTCAGCGGTGGTGGTGATGTCGAGCGGCACAACGTCGGTCTCCGTGTTCAACCAGGTCACGATCTCTTCGCCGGGCGAGAAGAAATCGCCGGTGAAGACGTGGGCCGTACCGGGCGGCCCCCGGTCGGGAGAGACGCTGAGAGCGAAGATGCCCCCGCTACCTTCTTCTTCATTGCGAATGATTTCCACCTGCACCAGGGGGGTGCGGCAGATGCCCGCCGGGCACTGAAAGGTTGCGTAGAGGGGAATGCGGTCGCCGATCGGCGCATCGCGGCGCACGAAGAAGTTGATCCGCCCGGTGCGGGTTTGCCCCGGCGCCACATTGTTGACCCGCACCGTCACCCGCGTATCGTCAAAGCTAACCTGCGCATCTTGAGGATCAAGTGCGGTTTCCGTAAAGATCATCAAGCGCGAGGCGTATGAGAGGCTGAGCACGGTCGATGGAGCAACGACCTGATCGACGTTGGTCAGGCGAAATTCCACGGACAGAACGGTCGCCCGCTGCACCTGCTGGAGCGGCACCGGGCGCAGGGCGAGTTGCATGTTGGCCCTCGCGCGGCCGATCAGCGGAAGAAACACCACCTGTCCCCCACCCTGCTGGGGAAGCGCTTCATCGCCCACCGGCCCCGCGGTCGGCTCTTCCTGGGCCACGACCGGGAGCGCTCCCAGCAGCGCTGCCAGCAGCGCCACGAGCAGGGCAATCCTGCCAATCCTTCCCTTACGACCATCTGCCTGGTTCATGGCTCAACTCCGTGGTTGCGAACGGTCCGGCAAGCCGGTGAAGACATGGTTCACGCCTGCGTTCCCGTAGGAGCAATACCTTTGCACATAAGGCGCTGCGCGGGGCACGACCCCCCTCCCAACCCCCCCGCTGGGGCTACGCCAGGGACACCCTCCCCACACCCCTCCCTGACCTTCCGGCAGGGGCATTGCCGGGAGGGCCGGACCCTCACAGGCGGCGCGGCCAGGACTACCGCCTCGGGTAAGGGTTCACATCTCGCCTGAGAGCGTGGGCATCTTGCCCCCGGAGACGCGACGCGGGCGGGACGGCTACGATCCCGCCGGCTATGACCATGAGGGCGGCATCTTACCCGCGGAGACGCGACGCGGGCGGGACGCCCTGGCTTCCAGGCGCATGGATTACCCCGGGTGTGAACAGTTACCGCCTCGGCTCGGCGATGACCACCAGGCGTTCGGTGAAGTCAACCACGGCGCCGCCGACAACGATGCTGTCACCGCTGCAGGAGATAATCGTCACGACTTCGCGGCCCTGCGGAAAGAGCAACTCGATCTGTTCGGGAGCGACACGCAATTGCTGGGTCACCACGTACTCGTGGCGCTGCCCGGCGGCATCGTACAGGATCACCTGCGCCCCCGCGCCCACCTCACGCAGGCGCGCAAACGGGGCTGGGATGTGCGGTCGGGCCATGAACGGCAGCACGTGCCCCCAGAGCACGATGTTCTCGCCCTCGCCCGGCATCGCGCTCCCGCTGAACCAGCCCACATCGTGATCGGGAACCTCAAATGCGCCAGTTTCATCGGTGCCCACCGGGACGGTGGCCGCCTCCAACCCGATCGCCGGGATCGCCAGGCGCACCGGCGGGCTCAGGGAAGCCGCGGGACCGGGGGCCGGCTCCGGCGCCGGCGCGGGCAGGGCGCCCGGCGGGTCAATAGCTACTGGCGCAGCTTCACGGCCAAGGAGCCCGCGCAGCACCAGCGCCTCGGCGATCTCCGGGTGCAACTCGAAGCGCGCCCGCTCGAACCACTGCACGACGTAGGTATTCCCATCGGCCAGTTGCTCGGTGCGGGGCGGCGTGAGCGGCAGACCGTACAGCGCCAGGCTCTCCCGTTCGGTCAGCGCGCCGTCACCGTCCAGGTCCGCGCCGCCGGCGAGCCAGGCCGCGAGGAATTCACCACAGACACGCAAGCCGGTCTCGGAAAAGGCGCGGCACTCGCCCACCAGCGCCGTGCTGGCGACTGCTCGGGTGGGGGCGCGACCGGCCAGGGCCTCGGCGCCCAGGCGACCGATCAGCGCATCGTAGGGGTAGGGCAAGTCGGGGTGCAACTCGATGCGCGCCCGTTCAAACCACTGAAGCATCACCGTGCGACCTTCGATGACCTCCGGTTGCAACCCGGTGATAGGAAACCCGAACACCATCAGTCCGCCGCCGCGTTCCCAGAGTTCGCGGATGCGGCCGTCAATGCAGTAGCCAGTTTCGACGAAGCAGGCCGGCGCTATCGCTTGAGGAAGCGGGGCAGCCCTCCCGGCACCCGCGGCGATGCACCACGCCGCCAGGGCCAATAGCGGCGACAATGCGCCTATGGACAGGACTCGTTTCACACGTATCATGACGCAACCATTGGGCAGCCGGTCACAGCAAGAGACAAGCAGCGGCCCCGCTCGTCCAACCTGGCACAGGCAGGATGGCGGGGCCGCGACGATGAACCTCTGGACATGGTTCACCTTTACGATACCGTTGGAGGGGTGGTTGTTCCTGGGAGGGCTGCGCCCTCCCAAACCCTTGCAAAGGGTGGGGATATGGGGAAACCGGGTTTCCCCATCCCCCTGCTCGAGGGCTGCGCCCCCCAAACCCTCCCACCGGGTGAGGGTATGTGGGAACCTGGTTCCCCCATGTTCACGTTACGCGGGGACCTGTGCGCCGCGGGGCGCCAGCAGGCGCCGGGTGGCAAACACGGCCAGGGCGCCCAGCAGGGCCAGACCGGCGATCAGCAGCGGCAGCGCGCCGGTGTTCCCGCTCGGCAGGCGGACGCTCACCAGCGTAATGTTCACATCGCTCACCGGCGCGCCGCCGGTGATCACCCGGTACACCTGGTTGGTCGAGTAGCGAATCTGACCACCAACACTGATATTCGCCTGCACCGTGTAGAGCCGGTTGGGATCGATCCGCGCCGGATCATAGGTCACGGTGTAGCGGAAGGGGGGCTGCGCGTTGTTGGTCGTAAAGCGCTGCTCGGCGACCAGCGCGCCGGTTCGACCGGCAGGGGCCACC
The DNA here is from genome assembly GCA_034434655.1 of Chloroflexaceae bacterium. Classification (GTDB taxonomy): domain Bacteria; phylum Chloroflexota; class Chloroflexia; order Chloroflexales; family Chloroflexaceae; genus JACAEO01. The sequence goes on along the minus strand of DAOTYR010000561.1, from coordinate 6,437 downwards.
TCGGCGATCTGCACCGTCACCACTGCGTTCCCCGGCAGGGCAACCCGTTCACGCAACGAGAGCGTCCCGGAAACTGCGGCAGGCGTGGTCTGGGCCGCGGCAAGCCCGGGGATGGCCATGAGCGCGACGGCGAACAGCGAGACGAACGCCAGACGAAGGGCCTTCATACTACCTCCTGCAAGGCAATCAACGACTTCCCAGCAGCCATCCATGCGGCTCCGCCGCACACGAACAGGATGAACATAGATTCTTCCTGGGAGGGCTGTGCCCTCCCAAACTCTCCCACGGGCGGGGGTGTGGGGAAACCCGGTTTCCCCACGCCCCTGCGCACGGGCTGCGTCCTTCCAAACCTTCCCACCGGATGAAGTCTGGGGAAACCCGGCTACATGCCAGTCGCACAACAAGACTTCGTCTCGGCGAGGGGTGCGAGGGCCCGCGGCCCCCACAAGACTCCCCGTTCCGATGCGGCGCGGATTCGCCGCGCCACATTGGAACGAGGTTTTCGGAAGGCCGTCGCCCCTCCAGGATTCCCCTACAGAAACAAGTCTCGCTGCAAATGAGCAGGTGCTGCCACAACGATAGGTTCTATGTGTAGGAAAGAGTATAGCAGGAGTTTTGGCATTTGTACAGTATACTACGATCAACAGGGCTTATGCAGGCACATGAAAGGGGCGCGGCAGAGGAGAAAGCGGATTTCTCCTCTCCTGCGCCCCCTGTGGATGCGGCGCGATGGAGCAGCCGGCTCTATTGCAATGCTGCGCGCATGCGTTCGAGTTCTTCTTCGATGATCTTCTCATCGAGTTTCTTAAACAGGGGCTCGGGCTGGCGCAGGGTCTGGCCGATGGGCAGACGCGGCGGCTCCCACCGGCCGATCCAGCAGCCATAGTTGCCGGTCAGCACCCGATGGCTGCGCCCATCCTCTTCGGCATACTCTTTGAACTCCAGCGGCCCGGCGATATACCCATCGAACCCCAGATACTCGTGCAAGCGCTGGCTGCTGAAGGGCAAAAAGGGCGTAAACAAGATCTTCAGGCTGTTCACGCAGCGCAGGGCCACGTACCAGATCGTCGCGGCGCGCTCGGGATCGTCTTTGATCACCTTCCAGGGTTCTTGCTCGCTCAAATAGGTATTGACCTGGGCCGCCAGGCGCATGGCTTCCGTCAGCGCAGCCTTGAAGCGCACCTCTTCGATCAGCGCGCCGACGCTGGCGAAACCGCCCTCGACTTCATCGATCAGGCGCTGGTCGCCTTCCTGCAAGGCCCCGGGTCGCGGCACCGCCCCAAAGGTGCGGTGCACATTGGTCAGGGTGCGGTTCACCAGGTTGCCCCAGGTGGCCACCAGTTCGTCGTTATTGCGACGCACAAACTCGGCCCAGGTAAAATCGGTGTCCTGGTTCTCGGGGCCGGCGATGGTAAGGAAGTAGCGCAGCGCGTCGGCATCGTAGCGACTCAAGAAGTCTTTGACGTAGATCACCACGCCGCGACTGCTCGAAAACTTCTTGCCTTCCATCGTCAGGAACTCGCTGCTGACGACGTTGTAGGGCAACTGCAACGGCACCTCGGCGAAGGCCCCGGCGGCGCTCCCCGCGTAGTGCCCGTCGCTGAACACCCCCATCAACTGGGCGGGCCAGATTATCGTGTGAAAGACGATGTTATCCTTGCCCATGAAGTAGAAGTGGCGCGCGTAGCGGTTCTGCCACCAGTCGCGCCAGGCATCGGGCGTGCCGCGGTTATGGGCCCACTCGATGCTGGCCGAGAGGTAGCCGATCACCGCGTCGAACCAGACATAGATGCGCTTGTCGTCACGGTGCTCATACTCCGGCAGCGGAATGGGCACTCCCCAGTCCAGATCGCGGGTGATCGGGCGTGGTTTCAAATCCTTGATAAAATTGAGCGAGAAACTGCGGACATTGGGCCGCCAGTGCTCCTGCTTCGCGATCCACTGCTGCAAACGATCGGCAAATGCCGGCAGATCGAGAAAGAAGTGTTCGGTGGTCTTGAACACCGGCGGATTGCCATCGATCTTGGAACGGGGATTGATCAGGTCGGTCGGATCAAGCTGGCTGCCACAGTTATCACACTGATCGCCACGCGCCTCGGTGTACCCGCAGATGGGGCATGTGCCCTCGATGTAACGGTCGGGCAAGGTGCGACCGGTAGTCGCCGAAAAGGCTCCGAGCGTCTCCTGGCGCAGAATGTAGCCCTTGTCGAACAGGGTCTTGAACACGTCCTGGGTGACCCGGTAGTGATTGAGCGTGGTGGTGCGCGTAAACAGATCGTAGCTCAGCCCCAGATTGTGCAGATCGTCGGCGATGATCCGGTTGTAGCGATCAGCGACTTCGCGGGGCGTCAGGCCCTCTTTCTCGGCGACGATGGTGATCGGCGTGCCGTGCTCGTCGGTTCCCGAGACCATCAGCACACGATTGCCCGCCAGGCGGTGGTAGCGGGCAAAAATATCCGCCGGGACGCCGAAGCCGGCCACGTGGCCGATGTGGCGCGGCCCGTTGGCGTAGGGCCAGGCGACGGCAACCAGAATATGCTGTGGCATACATCCTCTCCGCGTGTGCCTGCGGAAACCCGCTTCCCCCAGGCCCCTGCCCGATGGGAGGGTCCAGCCGTCCATGCGACGCGCGCCGCACACCGACGGGATGAACATACTTCCTGGGAGGGCTGCGCCCTCCCAAACCCTCCCGCGGGCAGGGGGGTGGGGAAACCCGGTGTCCCCATCCCCCTGCGCACGGGCTGCGCCCTCACCTTCCCGGAGGCGGGGGCGTGGGGAAACCCGCTTTCCCCACCCCCTCGCCGAGGACGTATGTTCACGTTAGGAGGGAAAGGCCCTTCCAGGAACACCGTATCTGGCAGTGTGCGCGCAGCGCGCAGGTACCTGTAGGCGATTATACCACGTTTGCAGAACGGCCTCCCTTGTCATATCATAGTGAGGATGTGTCACGAATACGCATCGTCCCTTGAAGCGGGGTATGGGGAAACCGGGTTTCCCCATACCCCCGCCCGGGGGAAGGTCTGGGAGGGCTGCGCCGTCCGAAGAAGAACCTCATGTTACCGGTGTTCGGCGCAGCCGTATGGACGGCTCTCGCCCACGCAGGCGGGCTGCGCATAGCGTAGCCTGCGGCGTATGGTTATTGAGCAATGCATGCGCTACACCTGGTCCTTTGAAGCAGGGTGTGGGGAAACCAGGTTTCCCCACACCCTGCCCAGGGGAGGGTTTGGGAGGGCTGCGCCCTCTCAAGAGGGACCTTCGTGTTCATCCCGTCGGTGTGCGGCGCAGCCGCATGGACGGCGCTCGCCCGCGCCGGCGGGCTTCGCATCCGGTAGCCTGCGGCGTGAGCCGCCGGGCATCGGGCGGATAGCGGAGTAGTTGCTCAAGGATCATGAGCCGCCAGGCGTGGGGCGGATAATCAAGGACAGCGTCGCCATGCAAGATCTGCTCAGTCAACTCGACCTGCCGATTATCATCGGGTTAATCGTTCTGGTGCTGGTCATTCTGGCGGTGGTGGTGCTGCTCGCCCGCCGCGCCCGCCAGGCCCAGACTCCCCCGGCGAGCCAGCCGTCGGTCAGCGAGCCGATCGACTACACCTCGCTGCCCATCGATGAAGAACCGACCAGTATGGCCCAGCGTTTCGCAGGTCTCTCCCTCGCGGGGAAGATCCTGGTGATCCTGGTCCCCATTCTGGTGCTGCTCGGGGTGCTCGCGCTGGTGCTCACGCTGCTCCCTGGTGGCAGCGACGAGAGCGCCGTCGCGCCCACACCCGTGCCCGTCACCCTGCGCGTGCGCGACGCGGCGGTGATCCGCGCCGAACCACCGACCATCGGCATCACCATCGAGACGACCGGCCTGGCCGATGGCGCGGTTGTCACCGCCGAACTGCTCGAAGACGGGGCGCCGTTTCCCTGGATGAACCCCGAGCAGGCCCGGGCCACGGTGCGCAACAATCGGGCCGAGTTGCAGGTCCAGCGGGCCGATGGCGCGCCCACCCCCACCGAGGGCCGCAGCTATACGGTCATCGCCCGCGGACCCGACGGCACGAGCAGCGCCCCGCTGGAACTGAGCGTGCCCTCCATCGCCGGGATCGCTGAGGCCTTCTTCGAGAAAACGGTGGCCGAAGCGCCCACCACGCCGCCGACGCCCACCAGCGCGCCCACGGCCGCGCCCGCCGCCACGCCCACCCCCGTGCCCACTGCCACCCCCGAACTGCCCACCGGCCCGGCCGCCAGTGTGGGTAACGGCGGCAACGTGCGCCGGCAGCCCATTGTGGTGGCCGACAATGTGGTGGCGGGGGTCAACGCCGGCGAGGAGGTGCAACTCCTCAGCCGCACCCCCAATGGCGCGTGGTACCGGGTGCGCACGGTTCGCGATGAGATCGGCTGGGTCTCGACCACGCTGTTACGCATCCCGCCGGGGGTCAACGTACCCGTGGCCCCGGTGGTTACCGTCTTTGTGACCGGCCCGGTGTACGAACGTCCCGATCGCGCCAGCACCGAACTCGACCGGGTGAACCAGGGCGAAGTGGTGGAACTGACCCGCCGCACGGCCGCCGGCGACTGGTATGAGATTGTGAACCTGCGCGACGTGCCGGGCTGGGTGCCCGCCGAACTGCTCGGCATTCCGCCCGAAGTGGCCAATGCGGTGCCGGTAAAAGAATAGGAAGGTGATATGTCCACCCCACTGCGCGACTTCCTGGAGATCCCCTACGATCAACTCGAAGAACTCAACCTGGAGGCCAAATCCCAGCGCCTCCGCCGCGTCCCTTTCGATACCATTCGCGAAGAACGGATGCGCTACCTCAGCGACGAGAAGCGCATCAAGGCGGTGACGGTCTGCTTCACCGACCTCGAGGGCCGGCTGCACATGCTGGACTATGACAAGAAGTTCCTGCTCAAGTCGGCCGACAACCTGACCTTCGACGGCTCCTCCATCCGCGGCTTCTCGGTGCAATCCGAGTCGGATCTGCGACTGGCGATTGACTGGCCCGCCTTCTACTGGCTGCCCGCCGATATCTTCGGCCCCGGCAAGGTGCTGGTCTTCGGCGAGGTGCGCGCCCACGACGGCTCGCCCTACGAGGCCGATCTGCGCACCCGGCTGCGCACCTACGCCACCGACCTCTTCGAGCGTGAAGGGCTGACCTGTAACGTGGCCAGCGAGATCGAGGGCTTTCTGTTCCAGGGTCGCAACGCCGAACAGCACTACCGTGAGACCGGCGAGTTCAAGTTTGTCAGCACCGGGGGGTATTACCACTCGCTGCCGGGCGACCCGCTGCGCACCTTCATTGATAGCTGCGCCGAGGCGCAGCGGGCTATGGGCTTCGCCAACGAGAAGGATCACCCGGAGGTCGCCCCCTCGCAGTTCGAGATGAACTACAACTACACCGAGGCGACCATCGCCGCCGATCAGATCCTGCTCTACAAGTTGATCTGCCGGCAGGTGGCCAGTCGCCTCGATATGACCGCCAGCTTCCTCCCCAAACCGGTGACGGGCATCAATGGCAACGGCATGCATACGAATCTCTCGGTGGCCCGCGGGGATGAGAACCTGTTCCACGATCCGCAGGGCGAGGAGCAACTCTCAGCCTTTGCCTGGAGCTTCGTTGATCGCATCCTGCACAGCGCCCAGGATCTGTGCCTGGTGCTGAACTCCAGCGTCAACGCCTACCGGCGCCTCGATCCGCACTTCGAGGCCCCGAACGAGATCAAGGCCTCGGCGGTGGATCGCGGGGCGATGATTCGCATCCCGATCGGCAACGCCCGTTCGGCGCGCATCGAGGTGCGCGCCATCGCCCCCGACGCCAATCCGTACCTGGCGATCTACACCTTGCTCCGCACCGGGCTTGAGGGGCATACGCCCTCGAGCCACCTGCGCGCCGGCGGCGAACACCTGCCCGACAACATCTACGACGCCATCTCCCGCTTCCGCGAGAGCGCCCTGATGGCCAGCCTGCTCGGCGTGGACGTGCGTGACAAGTACGCCGACCTGAAACTCACCGTCGCCGATCGCTGCCCGCGCAAACTGGGCACGCTGATCAAACGCGCCGAGGTGCAGTTCCACCACGAGGTGACCAACCAGTACCTCTGGAGCAGGTTCTAACGTGAAAATAGTCCCTCGGAGGAGGGGTGTGGGGAAACCGGGTTTCCCCACGCCCCCGCCCGTAGGAGAGTTTGGGGGCGCAGCCCTTGCGCAGGGGGATGGGGAAACCGGGTTTCCCCATCTTCCCACCCGGTGGGAGGGTTTGGGAGGGCGCAGCCCTCCCAAGAAGAACCTCTTTTCATCCTGTTCGTGTGCGGCGGAGCCGCATGGACGGCTGAGGTGACCATCGTTCGCCGGGTTCCGCCCCCCTCCCAGCCTCCCCCCGCTGGGGGGAGGCGCCCGGTTCCCGCCCCCAGCGGGGGAGGGTCAGGGCAGGGGCGGTCACCGTGCCCGCGGAG
>DAOTYR010000560.1:0-3128 GCA_034434655.1 Chloroflexaceae bacterium | reverse complement strand
GGCCCCCGGCGCCATCACCCTGTGGAAACTAACGTGAACATGGGGGAACCCGGGTTCCCTCATCCCCCCGCCCGCAGGAGGGTTGGGGAGGGCGCAGCCCTCGAGCAGGAGGATGGGGAAACCAGGTTCCCCCATCCCCCCGCCCGCGGGAGGGGTGGGGAGGGCGCAGCCCGCGAGCAGGAGGATGGGGAAACCCGGTTCCCCCATTCCCCCCCCCGCAGGAGGGTTTGGGAGGGCGCAGCCCTCGAGCAGGGGGAGGGGGGAACCCGGTTCCCCCATTCCCCCACCCGCAGGAGGGTTTGGGAGGGCGCAGCCCTCGAGCAGGGGATGGGGAAACCAGGTTTCCCCAGATTCTCATCCGGTAGGAGGGTTTGGGAGGGCTGCGCCCTCCCAGGCAAAAACCTCCTGCCTCCCGTTAGGGTGCAGGACAGCCGCGAGGGGCTTTGCCGGGAGAGGAGAGTTCAAGCACTGGCGGGCAGGGAGGGATTCGAACCCTCGACAGCGTTGCCGCTGTACGGCATTTCCAGTGCCGCGCACTAGACCAGACTATGCGACCTGCCCTTGCCACGCGATTGTACCATGCTGAGAGGCGAGTCGCAAACCGGCCCGCATCCACGTGGGGGCTACGCCTTCCCAGACCCTCCCGCATCCGCAGGGGATGGGAAAACCGGGTTTCCCCTATCCCTGCTTGAGGGCCAGGCCCTCCCACGGGCAGGGGCATGGGGAAACCCGGTTTCCCCACACCCCTCTTCGAGAGCCTATGTTCACGTTAGCCCTCCATGCGATTCGCGCACAACGCCGCAATGAAAATAAGGTTATTCTTGGGAGGGCTGCGCCCTCCCAGACCCTCCCGCGGGTGGGGGCATGGGGAAACCCGGTTTCCCCACACCCCTCTTCGAGAGCCTATGTTCACGTTAGCCGTCCATGCGATTCGCGCCGCGCACCGACGGGATGAACATAGTTCTTGGGAGGGCTACGCCCTCCCAAACCCTCCTGCGAGGGGGCTATGCTCACATCAGATCGCGATCACGCCCCCCACGTAAAAAGCCACGCTGCTCGAGCAGGGCCACGATGCGGCGGGCGCACGCTTCGGGGGACGTGTCCTCGGTGGTCAGTCGCAGTTCCGGGTCGATTGGCGGCTCGTAGGGGTCATCAATGCCGGTGAAGCCGCGCAGTTCGCCGCGCCGCGCTCGGGCGTAGAGGCCCTTGGTGTCGCGCTGCTCACACACGGCTAGCGAGGTGTCCACAAACACCTCGATGAAGCGGTCGGGGCCGACCATATGGCGCACTTCGTTGCGCGTGGCGCGGTAGGGACTGACGGCGGCGCAGACCGCCACGCCCCCGTGACGCACGACCTCCGCGGCGACGAAGCCGATCCGGAGGATGTTCGCGTCCCGGTCCTCCCGCGAGAATCCCAGCCCCTTCGACAGGTGCATGCGCACCACATCGCCGTCGAGCAGGGTGATCTGCCGGCCCTGTTCCAGGAGCAGCGGCAGCAGGGCCTCGGCGATGGTGGACTTGCCGGCCCCGCTCAGGCCGGTGAACCAGACGCAGAAGCCCTGCCGGTGGCGCGGCGGGTAGACTTCGGCGAGAATGGCCGCGGTTTCGGGCCGGGTGAACCAGGCTGGCAAGGGGCGTCCCCGGGCCAGGTACTCCTCGCGCACCTGGCTTCCCGAAATGCTCAGCACCCGCGCGCCGGGCGGGATGGCGCTGATCTCAACGTAGCGGTCCTCGTCGGGCAGGTAGACCAGTTCCTCAAAGGGCACCATCTGCACGCCGATCTCGTCGGCGTAGCGAGCCACCAGTTCCTGGGCCTCCAGCGGGCCATAGAACGGGCGTCCCTGGCTGTCGTGGCCTGGACCAGCGTGATCGCGCCCGACGATGAAGTGCGAGGCGCCGTAGTTGCGCCGGATGATCGCATGCCAGAGGGCCTCGCGCGGGCCGGCCATGCGCATCGCCAGGGGAATGAGACTGAGCAACGTGCGCCGCGGGTCGTAGTAGCGTTCGACCACCGCCTGGTAGCCCCGCACGCGGCTGTAGTGGTCCACGTCGCCGGGGCGGGTCATCCCCACCGCAGGGTGGATCAGCAGCGCCCCACCCACAGCGTCGGCGGCGCGTTTGGTCAACTCCTCGTGCACGCGGTGCAGCGGGTTGCGGGTCTGAAACGCCACAACATGGCTGTAGCCCAGGCTCGCCAGCCGCTCGCGGGTCTGGGCGGGGGTCAGGCGTAGATTGGCAAAATCCAGGGCGCGAGGCAGGTCCAGCACGGTCATCGGCCCGGCCAGGCAGCGCTCGCCCCAGCCGCGCATTTCGGACACCAGGGGATGGCGTGGATCGGTGGTTCCCAGCACGGCGCGAGCCTCTTCGTCCGCGTCCCATCCATAGATCTCGTCCACGCGCATCAGGGCTACCGGGTTGTTGCGCTGGTCGGCCAGGGTGATCTCGTCACCGGGATGAATCGCCGGCGTTGCCGGGGCGCGCAGGACGATGGGGATGGGGAACAGGGTTCCGTCGGCCAGGCGCATCTCGGCCAGCACGCGCCGGTAGTCGGCAGCGCCCATGAAGCGATCCAGGGGCGAAAAGGCTCCGGTGGCGAGCAACTCCAGGTCGCAGAGGGTGCGGGCGGAGAGCTGCACCACCGGCAGGCGACGCGCCCGCTCCAGCAGGCGCAGCCGCTCGGGGCCGGTCACGACCAGGTTCGTCAGCGTTCCGCCGTAGGGAGAGATGAGGGACATAGGGTCTCCTGATGTGAACACCGTTCGCAGCGTGCTGCCCCTCTCCCAGCCTCCCCCCGCTGGGGGGAGGAGCCGGGTTCCCTCCCCCAGCGGGGGAGGGTCCGGGAGGGGGCCGTCACCGTGCTCGCCGAGACGTGGCGCGGGCGTCCCGCCCGCGATCCCGGGCCGTGTGCATCGGGCGTGGTGCGCCCCGCGCATGGGGCCTGATGTGAACATAGGCTGCTCACCTACGCGCATGCGGCGCTGCCCCCCCTCCTAACCTCCCCCCGCTGGGGGGAGGAGCCGGAATCCCTCCCCCCAGCGGGGGGAGGGCTGGGGAGGGGGGCCGTCACCTTGCCCGCGGAGACGCGACGAGGGCGGGCCGCCCGCGCTCCCAGGCGATGTTCATCGGGC
>DAOTYR010000559.1:0-21857 GCA_034434655.1 Chloroflexaceae bacterium | reverse complement strand
CCCAGGAAGGATGGTCATCCCGTCGGTGAGCGGCAGAGCCGCATGGACTGCTGATGTTCGGATGAGTATACCCATTGGAGAAACAATCACAGCCCCCGGAGGCAGAGCTGGGGGAACCTGCGCCTCCCAGGAACCTCCTTGACGTATTGCCTCACCTCCGTGTCAGTCTGCGAGCGAATTTGGTATGATGGGAGCTACAGCCAGAGGAGAAGAGGGGAGGACTCCGTATGTCTGCCGGACAGAAGATCCGCATTGGCGTCATGACCAGCGGCGGCGACGCGCAGGGGATGAACGCTGCCGTGCGCGCCGTGGTGCGCACGGCCATCAGTCGCGGTTGTGAGGTCTACGCCATTCGCGAGGGCTACGAGGGGATGGTCAAGGGTGGGGAGGCGATCCACGCGATGGATTGGTACAGCGTGGGGGGCATTCTCCACCAGGGCGGCACGGTGATCGGCACCGCCCGCAGTACGGCCTTTCGCACACGTGAGGGCCGGCGTACCGCCGCGGCCAATCTGCTGGCCCATGGCATTGACCGGCTGGTGGTGATCGGCGGCGATGGCAGTCTCACCGGCGCCAATGCCTTTCGCCAGGAGTGGCCGGAGTTGCTGCGCGAACTGGTCGAGGAGGGCCGCGTCGCCCCCGAAGTCGCCGCGCGGCATCCCCACCTGGGACTGGTGGGCATGGTCGGTTCGATTGACAACGACTTCGCCGGCACGGATATGACCATCGGCGCCGATAGCGCCCTCCACCGTATCACCGAGGCCCTTGACGCCATCGCCTCCACTGCCGCCAGCCACCAGCGCACCTTCGTGGTCGAGGTGATGGGCCGCAACTGCGGCTATCTGGCCCTGATGGGCGCCATCTCCGGCAGCGCCGACTGGGTCTTTATCCCCGAGCGGCCGCCCGCCACCGACGACTGGCAGACCGAGATGTGCGAGGCTCTCCGCGCCGGACGGCAGAGCGGGCGCCGCGATACGATGGTGATCGTCGCCGAGGGCGCCCAGGACCGCCATGGCAACCCGATTACCGCCGAGCAGGTCCGGCAGGTGTTGGAGGAACGCCTCGGCGAGGATACCCGCGTGACCATCCTCGGCCATGTGCAGCGGGGCGGCGCGCCCAGCGCCTTTGACCGCTGGATGAGCACCCTGCTAGGCTACACCGCCGTCGAGGAGTTGCTGAAAGCCGCGCCCGAGCGCGAACCGCAGGTGATCGGCATCCGCGAGAACCGCATCACCCCCGTGCCCTTGATGCACAGCGTCGCCCAGACCCACGCCGTCGCCGAGGCGATCGCCGCCCATGACTACGAGCGCGCGATGCAGTTGCGCGGGCGCAGTTTCATCGAAGCCTATACTACGCTCCAGACCCTCATCCAGTCCCAGCCGCCCACTTCCAGCGCCAACGCCAGGCCGCTGCGCTTTGCCATTCTCCACGCCGGCGGCCCCGCGCCGGGGATGAACACCGCAGTGCGCGCCGCCGTGCGCCTGATACTGCACCAGGGCCACCAGACCCTGGGGGTGCGCAATGGCTTCCACGGCCTGATTGACGGCGACATCTGTGAGATGGACTGGATGAGCGTGAGCGGCTGGGCCACGATGGGCGGAGCCGAACTGGGCACCAATCGCAAGATGCCCCAGGGATCCGAACTCTACAAGGTGGCGCGCAACATCGAGGAGCACCGGATCAACGGCATCCTGATGATCGGCGGCTGGACGGGCTACCAGGCGATGCACAAACTCTTCACCGAGCGGCACATTTTCCCGGCGTTCAACATCCCGCTGATCTGCATGCCCGCCACGATCAACAACAATCTCCCCGGCTCGGAACTCTCCATCGGCGCCGATACGGCCCTGAACAACATCGTCGAGGCCGTGGACCGCATCAAGCAATCGGCAGTCGCCGCGCGGCGCTGCTTCGTGGTCGAGGTGATGGGCCGCGACTGCGGCTATCTGGCGCTCATGGGCGGCCTGGCCAGCGGCGCCGAGCAGGTCTATCTGCCCGAAGTGGGCATCAAGCTGCGCGATCTCCAGGCCGACCTCGATGAGATGATCTACTGGTTCAAGCGCGGCAAGCGCCTGGCACTGGTGATCCGCAACGAGCGTGCCAACCCCGTCTATACCACCGCGTTCATCTGCAATCTATTCGAAGAGGAAGGCGGCAACCTGTTCGAAGTGCGGCAGTCCATCCTGGGCCATCTCCAGCAGGGCGGCAGCCCCTCGCCCTTCGACCGCATCCACGCGACGCGCCTGGCGGTCAAGTGCGTGGAGTTCCTGATTGAGAACGCCACCAGCGGCCGCGCCGAGGGCGCCTTCATCGGCTACACCGGCGGCAAGCTCCACCTGGCCAGCCTGGAGGAGTTTCCGCGCCTGAGCGATCCCCGCTATGCCCGTCCCCGTGTGCAGTGGTGGATGGACCTGCGGAACATTGCCGATGTGCTGAACCAGCCGCCGAAGGATGGGCGGGAGTGAGGATGGGGAAACGGGGTTGCCCTCTGGACGCAAGCCCGCAACACCGGAAGGCCGGGTTGTGATTTCTCCTCCGTGGGGAGGTGCGGAGGGGCTGCGCCCCTCCGCGCGAAGCGGATTTCTTTTTGGGGGCCGCAGGCCCTCACCCCCTCTTTCCATCAACCCTGCGCCCCGGCATGCTCGCCTTGCGCCGGCCGATCGCCCGGCGGTACAATGGCGCCATGAAGAAATGCATCCTGTTCCTCGGCTTGCTGGCGCTGATCCTCGCCGCTTGCGCCCCCTTCAATACGGCTGACCCGCCCCCTCCGCCCTCGCCGACGCCTCCGGCCACGGTCGCGGCGCGTCCGGCGCAGACCATTCCCACGCCGGCGAGCGTTGATCCCAGCCCCATACCCATCGGCGAGAACGCGCCACACCCGACGCCGGTCCCCGTCGCTCCCGCCACCCCCGCGCCAGCGGATGATCCGCTCGCGGCTCTCGACGCGGCCAGGCGCGCGCCACGTGACCCGGTGGCGCTGGCCCGTGCCCTGGGCGCCTGCCGCGCCGCGCCGCAAGACTGTCCCACGGTGAGCCGCACCACCCCTCTGGAGGCGCGGGTCGGCGAGGTGCGTTCCTTTTACGTGACCGATCTTTCCACCAATGAGCAGTTCGAGGTCCAGGCTGAACTGCGCTACGCCGGCCCGGTGGCGCTGATGTACGTCGAGCAGGGCTTGCCGTACAACCAGGCCGATCTGGAAGCGGCGGCGCGGGCGTTCGAGCAGGAGATCTACCCGCGCACTCGCGAGATTTTCGGCTCGGAGGTGCAACCGGGCGTGGACGGCGACCGGCGCATCACCATCCTCAACGCCAGCGATCCGAGCGGCCAGGTGCTCGGCTACTTCTCGGCGCAGGATCTGCTGCCGCGCCAGGTGAACCGCTTCAGCAACGAGCGCGAGATGTTCTTTATGAACCTGCAACTGCTGTCGTTTGCCGACGAGGAGTATCTGGAAGTGCTGGCGCACGAGTTTCAGCACATGATCCATCAGAACGAGCAGCCGGGCAGCCCCACCTGGTTCAACGAGGGGGCCTCGCAACTGGCCGAGGATCTGAATGGCTACTTCGGCGATGGATTCACGCCCTTCTACCTCTTCGAGCCAGACGTGCAACTCACGGCCTGGTCATCGGGGCTGGGCCAGTCGGGGGCGCATTACGGCGCGGCGCACCTCTTTATGCGCTACGTGTATGCCCAGTACGCCGGGGAGGATCAACTCCTGCCGCTCATCCGCGCCGACGCGGGCAATGATCCGCGGGCCTTCGTGGCCCTTGCGGCGCGCCGCCGTCCCGACATCATCAGCTTCGGCGGCCTCGTGGCCGACTGGGCGGTAGCGAACCTGATTGATGATCCGGCAGTGGGCGATGGCCGTTACACCTATGCCACCGGCCATGAGTTGCCGCCACTGCTGCCGTTTACGGTACAGCCTATGCTCGCCAGAACGGGGCTCCAGAAGGACACGGTGGCGCAGTTTGGGGTGGATTACTACGCGCTGCCCGAGGGGGCGCGCGAGGTGCGCTTTCGGGGCGCGAGCAGCGTGGGCATTGCCGGCGAGCCGGCCCGTGGCGTAAGCTGGTGGAGCGGGCGCAGCGATGATAGCTACGCCACGCTCACCCGCGCCTTCGATCTGAGCGGTCTCAAGCGCGCCACGCTGCGGTTCGCCACCTGGTACGAGATTGAGAATGACTACGACTACGCCTTCGTCAGCGTCTCCACCGATGGCGGCCAGACCTGGGAGACCCTGCCTGGTGCGCTGACCACGACAAACGATCCTCAGGGGATGAACTACGGCCACGGCATTACGGGCGTGAGCGGCGCGCCGGGGGCAAAGCTCGAGGACGGCGCGCGTGGCGTCTGGGTCGAGGAGACGATCGATCTGACGCCCTACGCGGGCCGGCCCATTCTCCTACGCTTCTGGCAGATCAACGACCAGGGCTTCAACGCACCGGGCATGCTGATTGACGACATTCGCGTTCCCGAACTGGGGTATGCCGACGATGTGGAACATGGTGACGGCGGCTGGCACGCCGAAGGCTTCGTGCGCACCGATGGAGTGCTGCCCCAACGCTGGGAACTGCGCCTGGTGCGCAGCGCCAATGGGCGCACCACCGTCGAAGCGTTGCCCGTGGACGCAAGCGGCGCGGCCCGGGCCGCTCTCGCCCCTGGCGAGCGAGGTGTGCTGGTGATCCTCGCGGCGACGCCGCACACCACCGAACGCGCGGCGTATGAACTGGACATAGAGTAGGCCTCCATCACGGAGCGTACGTGTGCACATGTCTCCTGGGAGGGCGGGCAGTTTGCCCGCCGAGACGCGACGCGGGCGTCCCGCCCGCGCTCCCGGGCGTGTGTTACCCCAGGTGTGAACAGGTACCATGGAGCACCCTTCCAGGGTGCTCCATAGATGAGTTAACCCACCTTAACGACACGTCGCCAGCCTGATACTTCCATTCCTTGTGCCGTCGCGTACGATGCTCGCATCCATCGGCACAGGTTGGGCATAGTCAGGGGCAGGCGATGAAGCAACCCGCCAGACATGTTCCGTGGCGTCTTCCGGGGCGCATGCGCCGCGCGCTGTTCACGCTCGCGCTGCTGGGCCTCCTGGTCGCCTGCGGCCGTGCCACGGTTGATCCTGCCGTCCTCGACACCTCGGTCACGTTCAACACCACAGTGATCGAGGAACTGTCCCCGCGTGCGAGTTACCGTATCGGCATCAATGCCGAGATCACCGGCGCTGGCGCGCCCATCGGCGATCTGGGGGTGCGGGCGGCGCGCCTGGCAGTGGAGGAGATCAACGCCGCCGGCGGGGTCAACGGCGTGCCCCTCGAACTGGTGGTGCGCGACTGTCGCTCCGACCCGGACGAGGCGCTGGCCCAGTATCGCCTGGCTCTCGCCAATGATCAACTCACCGCGCTGATCGGCCCGTTCAAATCGGCCTATGCCGTGCGGATCGTCCCCGAGCACCGGCAGGCAAGCCTGCCGATGCTGATCGGCGCGACCAACGCCACCCTTACCGAGCAGGGCGGGCCGTTCCTGTTTCGTATGCGGCCGAGCGACCGCCTGACCGCGGCGGCGATGACGGCGCTGGCGGTGGAGGAACTGGGCAGCCGGCGGGTGGTGATCGTTCACGATGCGGACGCTTTCGGCAGCGGCGGCGCCGATGGGATCGAGGCCGGCCTGCGCCAGCGTGGCCTGCGCCCGCTCGCCCGCGAGGCGTATCGCACCGGCACGCGGGACTTCGACGGGCTGGCGCGGCGCGTGGCCGAGGCCGGCCCCGACGCGGTGTTGATCTATGGCACCAACACCACCGACGTGGGGCTGTTGCTCCGCGCCCTGCGCTACTGGCAGGTAGCGGGGGCGATCATCACCTCGCCGGGCGGGGCCAGCCCCGTTACCTATGGCATCGCTGCCGAGGCGCAGGACGGCATCTACGTCGCGCTGGATGCCTTGCTGGCGGCAACGCCAGCGGGGGCGCGCTTTGAGCGGCGCTTCTACGAACGCTTCGGGTTGAAGCCCGACACCTACGTTGCCTGGTACTACGACGCCATCCATCTGCTGGCGGCGGCCCTGGAGCACGGTCCGCGCGGCTCTGAGGAACTGCGCGCCGCTATCCACGACCAGACCTTCGCGGGCGTGCAGGGTCGCTACCGCTTCGATAGACGCGGCGAGGGCCTGCACCAGGTCGTGCTGGCGACGATGCGGGGCGGGCAACCCCGCCTCGTGGGCTTGTACGGCGAGGGCGGTTTGCGCCGCGTGTCAGCCGAGCGTGCCGGGCAGGGAGGCGCGCCATGAGATCGCCAATCGCCATCTGGCGCGCCCTGGCTGGTCGGCTGAGCCTGGCGAGTCGCCTCACCATCGCCATGCTAGTGGTGGCCAGCCTGGCGATGGTCGGGTTGTTCTTCGAGTTGAGCCGGGCCAACCGTCAGGAGATCGAGCGCCTGCAGACGACCGCGCTGCAACATAGCGCGGTTGAACTGGCGCGACGCCTCGATGACCTGGTGCGCTCGGAGCGCAGCCGGGTGGCCAATCTGGCCCTCTCTCGCTCGGCGCAGGAGTTTATCGCCACCCCGCCGGAGCGGCGCGCGCCGCTGTTCACCCCCACCCTGGCGGATTTCGGCAACTTCCTGGACTCGAACCAACCCTTTTACCGCGCGGTCCTGTTGCTGGACCGGCGTGGCGAGGTGTTGCTGGCGACGGATGGGAGCTACATCGGGCTGCATTTCTCCGATAGCGCTTTCCTCCGCGCAGCGGTGGAGGGCGAAACCTACATGTCGGACCCGGGGATATCGCCCCTTGACCGGAAGCCGGTGATCTGGCTCTCGGCGCCGGTGCGCCGTCCCGGGGCCCCCGGCACGGCGCCGCCCGACGGGGTGCTTGCCGTGGCGCTCGCGCCCGAAGAGGTGTGGGAGGCGGTGGAGCGCGTACGTATCGGCGAGCATGGCTACGCCATGCTGGTTGATGGCTACGGCATCCGCCTGGCCCACGGGCGCGACCGCCGCTACGTATTTCGCGCCCTGGCCCCTCTCGCCCCCGATGATCGGGCCAGGCTGCAGCGCGAGGGGCGCTTCGCCGATCTGCCCGCTCTGGCCGACACCGGCAACCACGAACTCCTCGCCCTGGTGCGCGCGGCGCCGCCACGCCCGGCGTTTATCACCCGCCCCGGGCCGGAGGCTGCCCTGGTCTTCTACAGCGTCGCGCCGCTCACCACCCGCGATTGGACGGTGGTGGCAATGCTCAGCGAGCGTGAGGTACTGGCCCCGGCGGTGGGAGTGACGCTGCGTGGGATGGCGGTAACCCTGGTGGTGGTGCTGCTGCTGGGGCTGACCGTCGCATGGGCGGCGCAGCGCCTGGTGCGTCCGTTGCCGCGACTGGCCGCGGCGGCGCAGCGCATCGCCAGTGGCGACCTGACGGCGCCGGTGCAGGTCGAGGGCAGCAGCGAGGTGCGGGCGCTGGCGCGCAACTTCGAGACCATGCGCCGGCATCTGGCGCAGGCCCGGGACGAACTGGCGGCCTGGGCGGCCAGCCTGGAGGCGCGTGTGGCACGCCGCTCGCAAGAACTGGCAGCCCTGGCCGAAGTGGTGGCGATGAGCAGCCACCGGCGCTCGCAGGAGGCCCTGCTGCGCACCGCCCTTGACCAGACCCTGCCGGTGATCGGCGCCGAGATGGGCGGGATCTGGCTGGGTGAAGCCGACGGCGGCCTGCGCCTGGCGGTCTGGGCCGGTTTTGACAGGGCATTGCAGCACGCCCTCAGCCGCTTCACCGCCGGGGAAGGGCTCCTGGGTCAGGTGCATCAGCAGGGTGAACCCATGGCCCTGACGGATATCAGCCAGTCGCCGCGGCTCTCGCGGGCGATCGTGCGGGAGCAGCGGCTCCATGCCTTTGCCGCCGTGCCGCTGCTGGTCAGCGGGCGCAGCCTGGGGGTGCTGGGGGTCTTTAGCCACATCCGTGGAGGTTTCTCCCCCGAGGCGCTGACGGTGGTCACCGCTATCGGTCAGCAGATCGCCCTGGCCCTGGAGAACCTCTCGCTGCTGGCCCGGGTCGAGGAGCAGGCGCGCAACGTGGCCGCGCTCCAGGAGCGCGAACGCCTGGCGGGCGAGATCCACGACGGGGTGGCCCAGAACCTGAGCTACCTGTACATGCAACTTGACCGGCTGGCCGATGACGGGGCACTGCCCGCGTCGCTTCGCGCCGATCTGGCACGGCTGCAAGGGGTGCTGGAGGCGACCACCGAGGAGGTGCGCCGGCTGATTGCCCGGTTGCAGGATCCGCAGCCGGCGCTGGTCTCACTGGAGGAGCGCCTGCGCGAGGTGATCCGTGCCCTGAACGATGAAGCGGGTTGCAGCGTGACCCTTACCGTGGCGCCCGGCAACGATGTGCGCGTTTCGGCCCCGGTCGAGGCCGAGGTCGGGCGCATCGTGGGCGAGGCCATCCGCAATGCCGCACGGCACGGGCGGGCGACCCATGTGGGCGTGGAACTGGAGCGCCAGGGTGATCTGGGGCGGGTGCGGGTGCGCGATAACGGCAGTGGGTTTGACCCGGCCAGCGTTAGCGACAACGGCCGCCGGCACTTTGGCCTGAAGGTGATGCGGGCACGGGCGCAACGTATCGGCGGCGCACTGGCGATCCACAGCCGTCCCGGCGCCGGCGCCTGCGTCGAACTGGTCTGGAGCCTTCAACGGGCCGCCCCGGCGGGCGAAACGTGGGCTGGCCCCCCTGATCTGGTAGCGGAACCGAACGAATCGTTGGATCTGGTCGTGAAGGTGTCCCATGACGGAGCATGCACCGATCCGGGTCATGGTCGTTGACGATCATGGCCTGTTCCGCGACGGCATTGTGGAGGTGCTGCGTTCGCAGCCCGACATTGAAGTCGTAGGCGAGGCGGGCGATGGTCTCGAAGCCTGCGTGCTGGCGCAGAGCCTGCGTCCCGACGTGATGCTGCTCGACATCAACATGCCGGGGATGGACGGCATCGAGGCGGCGCGGACAATTGCCCGCGAGGTTCCTACCTGCCAGATTGTGATGCTTACGGTGCGCGACGAGGATGAACGGATCTTTGAGGCGCTGCGCGGCGGCGCGTCGGGCTATTTGCTGAAGACGATCCGGGGCCAGCAGTTGATCGACATGGTGCGCGCAGCGGCCCGGGGCGAGGCGGCGATCACCCCGGCGATCGCCACACGCCTGCTGGCGGCGTTTCGCGCCGTGACGCCCCCGGCAAGCCCCACGGCGGTCCCGGCGCGGGAGCCGATCCGTTCGAGCGCTGGTGAAGATCCCGATGCCCTGACCGCGCGCGAACAGGAGATCCTGGCGCTGATCGCTGCGGGGCGGTCGGACAAGGAGATCGCCGCGGAGCTGGTGATCAGTCTGTACACGGTCAAGGCGCACGTGCGCGCCATCCTGGCCAAACTGCACGTGACCAGCCGCCGCGAGGCGGCCCGCCGGCTGGGAGGGTCAGGGAGGGCGTAGCCCACGCGCACAAGGCCCTCCCCGCGGCACGGTTCCCCTCCCCAACCACCCCTCGCCGGAGTTCGTGGGCGGACAGAACGTATGGGCGCCGACGGGCGTTATGGTATCGGGATACGCTGGTTGGCCCTCACCCCCGGCCCCGTTCCTGCCCACGGGATCGGGGAGACCAGAGCCGCGCGCGGGGGCGTCCCAATGCGACAAACGCTGCATTGGCGCAGATGTTCTGACCGCCCCTAACCCCCCCCAACCGGGGAGGGTGGTGGCGAAGAACCTGGGTGAAAGGTCGGGAACTAGTTCGTAACTCCCTCCCAACCATTGCGCAACGAACGATGCGCCGCGCGGCGACGCAGCCTACACTGGGTCCAAACAAAGGCACGAAGGTTCCATAAGCCAAAGGAGACTGCCATGACCTGGACCCAGGTGTACACGCCGCTGGGGAGCCTGCTGCTCTCGGCCCTGGTTGCCGCATTACCGATCGTGGTGCTGCTCGGCCTGCTGGGGATATTCCACGTCAAAGCGCACATCGCGGCCCTGGCAGGCCTGGCGAGCGCGCTGCTGATCGCCATCTTCGTCTACGGCATGCCCTGGCAACTGGGCCTGGCCGCCGCGGTGAACGGCGCGTTCTACGGGCTGTTCCCGATCGGCTGGATCATCCTCGGAGCCATTTTCATCTACGACATCAGTGTAAAAACCGGCAAGTTCGAGATCGTCAAGCAATCCATTGCCGGACTGGCCAGCGACCGGCGCATCCAGGTGTTGTTGATCGCCTTCGCCTTCGGCGCCTTCATCGAAGGGGCGGCAGGCTTCGGCACGCCGGTGGCGATCTCGGCCGCGATGCTGATCGGTCTGGGCTTTGCGCCACTGCCCGCCGCCGGTCTGGCCCTGATCGGCAACACCGCCCCGGTGGCCTACGGCGCCCTGGGCACCCCGATCATCGTGCTGAGTAGCGTTACCGGTCTCGATCTGATGCACCTCAGCGCCATGGCCGGACGGCAGTTGCCGTTCTTCTCGCTGATCGTGCCCTTCTGGATCGTCTGGGCGATGGCCGGGCGCAAGAAGATGTGGGAGGTCTGGCCAGCATGTCTGACCGCCGGGCTAAGCTTTGCCATCTCGCAGTTCCTGGTGAGCAACTTCCACGGCCCCTGGCTGGTGGACATCATCAGCGCCCTGGTTTCGATGGCCTCGCTGGTGGTGCTGCTACGCTTCTGGCAACCGAGGACCATCTTCCGCTTCCCCGGGGAAGACGATGGCGAGCGGCAGCCTCTGCCCGCCATGCCTCGCCCGGCTGGCAGCGCCGGTTCCGGCGACGCGGCGATGCTGCCCCGTCCGGCGGTGCGCCAGCCTTCCCGGCGGCGCGAGGTGTTGATCGCCTGGATGCCCTGGATCATCCTCTCGCTGCTGGTCTTCCTCTGGGGCACGCCGCAGGTCAAGACCTTCCTCAACGGCGGCACCAAAGACGCGCCCAACTTCCTTAGCGGCATCACCGTGCAGAAGGTTCCGGTACCCTATCTCGACAAGGCGGTATACCGCGATGTGCCGGTAGTGCCCAGGCCCGAAGCCGAGCCGGCGGTCTACACTTTCAACTGGCTCTCGGCCACCGGCACCAGCCTGCTGATCGCCGGGGTGCTGAGCGGGCTGCTCCTGGGGCTCTCGCCACTGGCGCTGGCGCGGATCTTTGCCGGCACGCTCTGGCGGATCCGGATCTCGCTGCTGACCATCGCGGCGATGCTGGCCCTGGGCTACACCACGCGCTACGGTGGCCTCGACGCCACCATGGGCCTGGCGTTTGCCTCGACCGGTGCGCTGTTCGCCTTCTTCTCGCCCCTGCTGGGCTGGCTCGGCGTGGCCCTGACCGGTTCGGATACGTCTTCCAACGTCCTGTTCGGCAACCTGCAGCAGATCACCGCCCAGCAGATCGGCATCTCGCC
Source organism: Chloroflexaceae bacterium (assembly GCA_034434655.1). Lineage (GTDB taxonomy): Bacteria > Chloroflexota > Chloroflexia > Chloroflexales > Chloroflexaceae > JACAEO01. Next base: position 10,476 of record DAOTYR010000559.1, on the reverse strand, counting down.
GGTACTTGCGGCGGCGTCGAATAGCTCCGGCGGAGTTATGGGCAAGATGATTGACGCCCAGAGCATCGTCGTTGCCAGTGTGGCCACCAACCAGCACGGTCAGGAAGGTTCCATTCTGCGCTACGTCTTCCTCCACAGCCTGGTGCTGGCCTGTCTGGTGGGTGTGCTGGTCTTCCTACAGGCCTACGTGTTTACCTGGATGATCCCGTAGGGCCCGGGTTCCTGTTGTGGACTGCACCTCCACACCTCCAGAGCTCCAGGCATGGTTCAGGATCGGGCGTTCTCGCTTGACCGTTGCTCCACCCCTCCACAGCTCCACACCTCCACCGAACCGGTCTGTAGAGTTGTAGAGTTGTAGAGCTGGAGAGTTGAAGGCTGGATTGTCACGTTCGTTTGAACCATGCCCTAAGAACCGGTTCGGTGGAGGTGTGGAGGGACCGTCAGGCAGCAATGGACGTTTTGACAAGGTGGGCTTCACCTCCACAGCTCTACACCTCCACCGGCCGGTTATGTTGGATTGCGGCAACGGTCACGCCAGGACGCCAGCGTCTGAACCACACCTAGAATGAGGAAATGGAATGACAACACCTTCCCCAATTGACGTGCTGTACGGCAGCGCGCACCAGGCGCAACTCGACCGCTGCCTCCACTGCGGGCTGTGCCTGTCGGTCTGCCCGACCTACGCCCTCAGCGGGATCGAGAGCGAGGCGCCCCGCGGGCGGATCCACCTGATGCGCGCGGTCGCCGAGGGACGCATCGGCCTGGATGACCCGGCCCTGACCACCCACCTGGACACGTGCCTGGTGTGCCGGGCTTGCGAGCTGGCCTGTCCCTCCGGCGTGCACTACGGCGAACTGGTGGAAGTGACCCGCGCCGCCCTTGCCGCAACCCACCGCCCCGGTCGTCTGGCCCGTTTCGCGCGCTGGGCCGGGCTGCGCCAACTGATGCCGTACCCGCGCCGGCTGCGCGTGCTGGCGCTGGGCGCCTGGTTCTACGAGCGCAGCGGTTTGCAGGCGCTCGCGCGGCGGTCGGGGCTGCTGCGCGGGCGCCTGGGGGCGATTGAGGCCCTGGCGCCGCCGGTGCGTCTGCGGCGCTCCCCCGACGGGCGAACCTTTCCGCCGCGAGGCCAGACGCGCGGCCGGGTGGCCGTGGTGCAGGGCTGCATCCAGGAAGCCTTTCTCGGCCAGGTGAACGATGCCACCGTGCGGGTGCTCCAGCGCAATGGCTACGAGGTACTCGTTCCTCGTGGACAAACCTGCTGCGGGGCGGCGCACGTGCACAATGGCGAGGAGGAACTGGCCCGCCAACTGGCCCGCCAGAACATTGACGCCCTGCTGGCGCTTGAGGTGGACGCGATCATCAGCAATGCCGGCGGCTGTGGCGCGACCCTCAAGAGCTACGCCGATCTGCTGCGCGATGACGCCGACTACCGGACCCGCGTCGCCGCGTTCGTGGCGAAGGTGCGCGACATCAGCGAGTTCCTGGCCGAGCGCGCCGTGGAACCGCCGCGGGCCACGCTGCCCGCTCGCGCCACCTATGTGGACTCGTGCCACCTGCGCAATGTGCAGAAGGTCGTGCAGCAGCCCCGTGCCCTGCTCCGCAGCATTCCCGGCCTGGAACTGGTCGAACTGCGACAGCCGGAGCGGTGCTGCGGCAGCGCGGGGGTCTACAACCTGGTGCATCCCGAACTGGCCGGGCCCATTCTCGATGCCAAGATGGCCGACATCAAGGCCACCGGCGCCGAGATCGTGGTGGTCTCGAACACCGGCTGCCATATGCAGATCCTGGCCGGCGTGCGCCGGGCCGGCCTGTCGGCGCGGGTGATGCACGTGGTCGAAGTGCTTGACGAAGCCTATCGCCGTGAAGGGTGAAAGGAGCAACCGGATGGGCACGCATAACGATCGAACATCACCCTTCATCCTGCCCCCAGCCCAGGTCATTGCCGACCGCTCGGAGTTGCTGGTCTATGAAGGAGATGGCGGGCTGGATCGCGGCACTCCAGACCTGGTGCTGGTGCCCGAACGGGCCGAAGAGGTGGCGCGGATCGTGCGCTGGGCCGCGAGCCAGCGGAAGCCGGTCGTCGCCCGCGGAGCCGGCACCGGCCTGTCGGGCGGCGCGGTGGCCGAACGGGGCGGGATCATTGTCGAGTACTCGCGCATGAATCGCGTCCTCGACTTCGACGTGGCCGGGCGCATGGTGACGGTAGAGCCGGGGCTGATCAATCTCACCCTCGACGCTCTGGCAAAGAGCAAGGGTCTCTACTACCCTCCCGATCCGGCCAGCGGGCGCTCGGCAACCCTGGGCGGCAACATCGCCGAGAACTCGGGCGGCCCCCACTGTTTCAAGTACGGCGTGACCGCCAACTACGTCACCGGTCTGGAAGTGGTGCTGGCCGATGGGCGGCAGGTGGGTCTGGGCGGGCGGGCGTTTGATTACCCCGAGTATGATCTGACAGCGCTGCTGTGTGGCAGCGAAGGCACCCTGGGGCTGATCACCGCGGCGCACCTGCGCTTGATCGCCAATCCCCCGGCGGTGAAGACGATGATGGCCGCCTTTCCCAGCGTCGAAGCGGCGGGCGAGGCCGTCTCGGCGGTCATTGCGGCAGGGTTGGTGCCGGCCACCCTGGAGATGATGGACCAGCAGATCATGCGCATCATCAACCAGTTCACCACCGCGCGCCTGCCCGAGAAGGCCGGGGCGGCCCTGATTGTCGAGGCGGACGGCTACCCCGCCAGCGTGGATCCGCAGATCGCCGAGATCGAAGCCATTCTGCGCGCCCACGGCGGCTTTGATCTGCGCGTCGCTCGCACCGCCGAGGAGCGCGAGACCATCTGGTACGGGCGCAAGAGCGCCGTGGGCGCGATGACCCGCCTGGCGCCGGCCTACTACCTGGTTGATGTCACCGTGCCGCGCAGCAAACTGGCCCCTATGCTGTCCGGCGTGAACCAGATCTGCGTCGAACTGGGCTTGCGGGTGGGCTACGTCTTCCACGCCGGCGACGGCAACCTGCACCCCCTGATCCTGATCGACAATCCCCGCGACCGCGCCTTGATGGAGCGGGTGCACCTGGCCGGACGGCGCATCGTTGAACTGGGGGTGAGCTTCGACGGTAGCATCACCGGTGAACACGGGGTGGGCATCGAGAAGCGCGAGTATATGCCCCTCATGTACGGCCCTGACGAACTGGCCGTCATGCGTGATGTGAAGGAGGTCTTCGATCCCACCGAATTGCTCAATCCCGGGAAGATCTTTCCAGCCGAAGATCCGCTACAACCGCCATTGTTTCACGTGAAACATGAACTGCCGGCCTCACAGGTGCTCCAACCGGCTTCACCCGCCGAGGCGGCCGCGATGTTGCGCGCCACCTGCGGGCGGCCGGTGGTCATCAGCGGCGCCGCCGAACCGCCACAACCGCCTGAGGGGACGTTTGTCCTCTCCACCGCCGCCCTGCGGGGCATCACCACCCTGGCGCGCGACGATCTGTACGTGCAGGTGGGCGCGGGAACGCCTCTGGCCGAACTGCAAGCTGAACTGGCGCCCGTGGGGATGTGGGTCCCCGCCGTCGCGCCCTACGCCGGGGCGACCGTCGGGGGATTAGTGGCCACGAACACCAATGCGCCGCTGCGCATGCGCTACGGGGCCTGGCGCGACCTGGTGCTGGCGGCGACGCTGGCCCTGCCCGACGGGCGGCTCGTCCGCGTGGGTCGCCCGGTGGTGAAGAACGTAGCCGGCTACGACCTGCCCAAACTCGTGGTGGGCGCCCACGGCACCCTGGGGCTGATCTGCGACCTGACCCTGAAACTGGCCCCGCTGCCACGCGCCCGCGCCAGCCTGGCCGTGCCGGTCAACAGCCTGGAGCAGGGGTTGGCGTTGGGGGCGCGCCTGTTACCAGGTCTGGTGGTGGCCTCGGCGCTGCTCCTTGGCGACACGGCCGCCCTGGCTCTGCCCGAGGTTGACGCGCCCTACGCCCTGTTCTATACCGCCGAAGGGCTGGCGCCCGACGTGAGCGCCGAAGTGGCCCTGGTCCGCGCCGCACTGGCCGGTCAGGGCGCCGCTACGCCACTAGCGTTGAGTGGAGAGAGCGGCAGCGAACGCTGGGCGGCATGGCTGGGCGCGGCGCTGGCCGCCGATGAACCGCTGGCCCGGCTGGGCGTGCCGCCCTCGGCGCTGCCGGAACTGCTCCGCGCGGCGGGCACCCATCCTGGCGGTCTGCTGGCCGACCTGGCCAGCGGCCTGCTCTACCGGCACGGTGCGGGCGCCTGGGAGGAACTGGCCGCGCTGGCCCGGCGCCTCGGCGGCTACGGCGTGGCCCTGGCGGGCGCGCCGGCCCGCGACGCGGGTCGCTGGCGCCACGCGCCCCAGGCCCTTGACGTTATGCGCGCCTTGAAGGCCCGCTGGAACCCCGGCGGTCTGCTAAACCCTGGCGCGTTTCTGGTATAATGACCGGGCTCAGGCGAACAGGTTTTCGGAACGGACGTGGGGCAACCGGGTTGCCCCACGTCGGATGGTAGATGTTGGATTGCCGTCTATGGCCTCTCGATCTGATCCGGCAACGGCGCGCCTGCACGCAGTTCAACCCGGAATTGATAGATAGTACCAGAGCGTCAGAGGGACGCCGCCAACTCGTGAGCGCTCGAGCGCTTCCTGTTGCATCAAGCAGCAATCTATCAATCTAAGGCATGGTTCAGGAGCGGGCCTTCTAGCTTGACAGTTGCTCCACACCTCCACACCTCCACACCTCCACACCTCCACAGAACCGATCTGGAGAGCTGTAGAGTTGAAGGCTGGATTGTCACGTTCGTTTGAAACATGCCTGACATCTAAAATGGTATAACTCCTGCCATCGGCACACCCGATCCAGCACCCTGAAATCCAACATCTACAATCGCACAATGTTTTCACCACGCCAGGCACAGATCCGATGGGCGCTCATCGGTCCTGTCCTCTTTGTTTCACTGCTCATCCTGCTGGTCAACGGCTATGCGCCGCGGCCACGCCCGCGCATCGCTCCATCGTCGGCGCTGTGGCCGCTGACCGCCCCCGAGCGGCCCCTGCCGCCCGGTGCGGCGACGCCCACCCCCATGCCGCTGACCGGCGATCTGCTTCAGACGGGCCTGCTCAGGATCGCCATTGACGAGGGCGCGCTGCGCCCGGAGGAACAGCCGTCGGTCGCCGGTGAACTGGAGCGCGCCCTGGACTACGTCGTGGCGCGTTTCGGCAGCCCCCCGGCGGGCCCGATGGAGGTGTTGATCGGCCTGGAGCCCGCCTGCGGGCTCCACGGTATCGCCTACACCGACATCCGTAACGTGCAGGTCTTCACCTGCGCCAGTTTCCCCGCCGCCCGCGCCATCAGCATCATGGCCCACGAATTCGTGCACCAGCTCTGCCAGGATCGGTATGGGGAACGGCACCTTAGCGCCGATCTGGTTTTATCCGAGGGGGTGGCAACCTGGGGGGCGGGGGCCTACTGGTTGGGCGACGCACCGACCTTTCGCGCCTTTGTGCGCCCGTGGCTCGCCAACCGCGAGGAGTTGCCGCTCGGCATCAGCTATGTGGGCCGGCCGATCAGCGATATGAACAAACTCTACTACCAGTGGGCCAGTTTTGTGGAGTTCCTGATCGAGACCTACGGCCGCGAGGCGTTCGACCGCCTGTACCTGACCGGCCAGAACGCGCCTGCATCGGCCGATTACCCCGGCGTCTACGGCAAGAGCTTTGAGACCCTGGAGGCCGAATGGCGCGCCTGGGCGCTCGGAGGATGACGTGGGCTGCGCGCCGCGCTCCCCTCACTGACCGACTATTCCGCCGCCGCCGCGTCCGGCGCGCCGCAGGCGCTCGATGCTCGACCAGCGTGGCGCCACCGGCGTGCGGGTGGGGATCAAGCCCTGGGTGATCAGCCGGGCGGTGCTGCGCCAACCCTCCAGCGCCTGCTGAGGGGCGACGCTGCTGGCCAGCGCGGCCTCTTCTTCGAGCAGGCAGGTGATCGCCGCGATTGCCGCCGCGGCCTCTTCGGTGTCCGGAGCGCCGCCGCTCAAGGTGAAATGTGGCATAGTCTCCTCACGTAACCATAGCCAGTTGGCAGAGTATCGAGAAACCAGCTTGCCCCAGCGCCCCTGCTTGCCCGGTACAGGCAGGAGCGCAACCCTCCCCGTCACGGGCCGCGGGGAAATCAGGTTTCCCCCACGCCCCTATCCCACGGGAGGATCTGCGAGGGCCCGGCCTTCCCAGGAACAGTTCTTGCATTCCTATTATACAATCCGTTCAACCATGACCCGCTGGGCGCGCAGTTCGAGCGTGGCGTCAAGCGGGGCCAGACCGGCGGCGGCGCCAAAGCGCCGGCGCAGGGCCAGGCCGATCAGATGGTCGGTGAACTGGGGGTTCTTCGGCAGCAGCGCGCCGTGCAGATAGCAGCCGAAGGTGTTGCGGTACACCGCCCCGCCCACGCCATCTTCGCCATTATCGCCATGACCGGCGAGCACCCGGCCCAGAGGTTGCACCCCCGCCCCGTGGTAGGTGCGGCCACTGTGGTTCTCGAAGCCCACCAGACGCACCGGCGCTCCCTCCCCCAGCCGGGCCTCGACCACGATGTTGCCGATCAGGCGCCGCTTGCCGCCGATGGTGTACACGTCCAGCGCCCCCAGACCCGGCAAGCGTTCGCCCGTGTGGGTCAGGAAGTAGTGCCCGAGCAACTGGTAGCCCCCGCAGATCGCCAGGAGCACCAGACCGTCCTCGATCGCCGCGCGCAGCCCCGGCCCCTGCCGCTCCAACAGATCCCGCGCGATGAGCGCCTGGCCGCTGTCCTGGCCCCCGCCGAAGAAGGCCAGGTCGAAATCCGACCAGTCTACCGCCATGCCCGGCTCGATGGGGGTGACGCGCAGATCGATACCGCGCCAGGCGCAGCGTTGCTTCAGGGCGATCACGTTGCCGCGATCGCCATACACGTTCATGTGCGAGCTATAGAGATGAGCCAGATGCAACCGCTGGTTCATACACCATGGAATTGGTGAGGGCTAGCCCTCCCAGGAACATCCTCAGGCGCGAGAAATATAGTCGCCCTCTCCGATCCACTTGAACGTTGTCAGGGCCTCAAGACCCATCGGCCCGCGCCAGTGCAGTTTCTGGGTCGAGATGGCCACCTCGGCCCCCAGGCCGAACTGCCCGCCGTCGTTGAAACGCGTGCTGGCATTAACGAAAACGGCGCTGGCGTCCACCTCGGCAGTGAAGCGCGCCGCTGCGGCGCGATCCTGCGTTAGAATGGCCTCGGTATGGCCCGAGCCGTAGGTGGCGATGAAGTCAATCGCTTCATCAAGGCCGCCCACGATCTTGATCGCCAGGGTCAGGCTCAGAAACTCCCTGCCGTAATCACCGGGGCCGGCGGGAACCACGCGCCAGCCCTGGGCCGCGGGATGGTCGGCGAGGATGGCCAGGCTCTCCGGGTCGCAGCGCAGTTCCACGCCAGCAGGGCAGAGGCTGGCCGCCACGGCCGGCAGCAGCGCCGGGGCGATCTCGCGCTCGACCAGCAGCGTATCGAGGGCGTTGCACACGCTCGGGCGCTGCACCTTGGCGTTGTGAATCAGCGGCACGGCCCGTTCCAGGTCGGCGCTCCGTTCGACAAAGAGATGCACCACGCCAATGCCGCCCGTGATCACCGGGATGGTGGCGTTCTCCAGGCAGAAGCGGTGCAACCCGGCCCCCCCGCGGGGGATGATCATATCCACGTAGCGGTCGAGCCGCAGCAGGCCCCGCACCACCTCGCGGTCGGGATCGGTGATGCTTTGCACCGTCGTGGCGGGGAGCCCGGCCCGCTGCAGCGCCGCGCCGATGGCCGCGGTCATCGCCGCCACGCTGCGGCCGATGTCGCTGCCCCCGCGCAGCACGGTGGCGTTGCCGGTCTTCAGGCAGAGCGCGGCAATATCTACCGTCACGTTCGGGCGCGCCTCGTAGATCGCCCCCACCACGCCGAGCGGGGTGCGGCGCTTGTGCAGGCGCAGGCCATTCGGCAGATCCACCGCGTCAAAGATCGCCCCCACCGGGTCGGGCAGGGCGGCGACGTGGCGCGTATCACTGGCGATACTGGCCAGCCGGGCCGGGGTGAGCAGCATGCGGTCAATCAGCGCCGCCTCGACGCCCCTGGCGCGCGCGGCGGCCACATCTTCCCCATTGGCGGCGAGAATCACCTCCTGCTGCTCCAGTAGCGCATCGGCGATGGCCTGGAGCGCCGCGTCTTTCGCCGCGGTCGGCAGGTTTGCCAGCACCCGCGCCGCCGCCTTCGCCTGCTGTCCCATCCGTTCCAGATCTGTGCTCATGGTAGCCTCCCAAGCCCTTGATCGCCGGCGTCCTAGACGCCCCGGCACCGGTTGGCAATAGGGGCGAAAGATCTTTCGCCAATACGTTTCCAATAAGATGACTACCCCTTTAATTCTTAAAACTCATCAGCCCCACGGCACGAGACGCATACCGGTTTATATGCTTAATTTTTATCAGCCATCCATGCGGCTCCGCCGCACACCGACGGGATGAAAATAGGTTACTCTTGGGAGGGCTTCGCCCTCCCAAACCCTCCCACCGGGTGGGGGATGGAGAAACCAGGTTTCCTTATCCCCCTGCGCAAGGGCTGCGCCCTCGCCGAGGGCGTATGTTCACGTTAGAGGGTCATGCGCATGGCGCACCACGCCCGATGCAACCGGCCCGGGAGCGCGGGCATCCCGCCCGCGCCACGGCTCCGCGGGCACGGTGATAGCCCCCTCCCAGACCCTCCCCCACTGGGAGCGGGCACCCGGCGCCTCCCCCCAGCGGGGGGAGGCTGGGAGGGGGGCTGAACGCGGCGAACGATGGTCACCTCAGGCATGGTTCAAACGCACGTGACAGTTTGCCTCGACGCGGGACCACGCGGGGGTGCTTGTGAAGGGGCCAGGCTCCTCCACCCCTCCCCGCCAGACGGTCAAGCGTAAACCGCAGGTTTTGAAACATGCCTTACTCTTCATAAACGCCCAATTGACTTCTTTTGAACCGCCCCATGCGCTTATTTCGCAGCGCCCCATTCGCTTATTCCATTCGCTTATTTCGTTCAATCTCCAGCAACTCGCGGGCCTCGCGCACCTGGGGCGCCATCTCGCCCCCCCGGTAGGCGACCAGAAGCGCCAGCACCGACACCAGCACCAGCACCAACCCCAGGCCGGTGAGCGTCAACGTCAGCCAGGGAAGATTGACCCCAAGGAACGGGAGCAGGTTTGCCACGGCAAACAGGGCAAAGGCCAGCGCCCCGGCGGCAAAGGCCAGACGCCGGCGCGTGCCCCGGCCCGTCCGTGCCGCCTGTTGCGCCAGCAGCACCGCCAGTACCGCCGTGACGATGATCCGCAGGATCTCGGACTGCATGCTTCCCCGCTCAGGCATCTATCCCCTTGCGCGTCTGCTGCTATTGTACCATCATACCGATAGGCTCCAGACATGCGGCAACCCCCGTCCGGCAATGGTGTGGAGATCAGCTTTCCCCCCGCCCCTGGTGGGGTACGAGTTCACCTTTCTCCTGGAAGCGCAGGCATCTTGCCTGCGTAGAAACCACGAGGGTGGGACGCCCTCGCTCCCAGGCGCGTGAATGCCCCCCAGGGGTGATGGTACCCTGCCGGGCCGGGGTTGCCTCTATGGCGGCTTTGCCGTAGAATAGCGCCTTATTGACAGGACGTACGCGATGGAGGAGTGTGGGGCAGGCCGCGCCTCGGCACCCCTCCACGGCTGTAACGAAACATGCTGCACCATCGGGGGTACACCCCCCCTCCCAACCTCCCCCCCGCTGGGGGGAGGCGCGCGGTTCAGTTCAGCCCGCGGAGAAGCAAACTCCCTCCCACCCCCCCGCTGGAGGAGGCGCGCGGTTCCCTCCCCCGGCGGGGGACGGTCAGAGTGGACGGGACGGGACGCGCCGCTTCCAGGCGTACCGCGCTCCCGAACCCGCTCCCGCGCGCGGGAGCGGCGAGGGGATAGGGGTGTACCAGCGCATCTCAACCCCAACAACCTTATCCACGCCTATGGCTTCTGTCCACCCTCAAACGTTACCACCAGAGGGTCAGGCCACAAGTAGAGATTGCATTGCATGTACGACATCATCGTCCGTGATGCGGACGTACTCCAATTCGATGGCGATGCGCCTGTGCTGCTTCCCCGCCACAGCATCGCCGTGAGCGAGGGGTATATTGTACGCATTGCCCCCCATGTCATCGATGAACCCGCGCGCGAGACCATCACCGCCCGCGGTATGCTGGCGATCCCCGGTCTGATCAACGGCCACGCCCACACCGCCATGAGCCTGTTCCGCGGCGTGGTCGAAGATGTTCCGATCGAGGCCTGGTTCAACGACCACATCTGGCCCATGGAAACCAACCTCACCGCCGAGGATGTGTACTGGGGCGCTCTGCTGGGCATCGCCGAGATGATCGAAGCCGGTGTCACCTGCGTGGCCGATCATTATTTTTCGATTGATGC